>JBEPXC010000331.1:0-3849 GCA_041642035.1 Sphingobacteriia bacterium | reverse complement strand
TGTCTTCCCTGCCTGGTAACGAAATTATTAATGATAGGACTGATAAGCTTTATATCAGCAGAGTTCCCTTTTATAGCCATTGGCTATTTTTATCTTCTCTCTTTGGACTCCTGCTGCTAATTATACTTGTTTACCGACTTCGTATCAAGCTTTTTGCCAGATCCAGTGAACTTAAGTTCAGGAGTGGTATTCTTGAGTCGGCAAATAAGATGCTAGAAGAACTATTGGAAGAACGCCGCAAATCTGAACTTGCCCTTAAGCAGAGCGAGGAGGCTTTTAAAAGTTTATTTCTGCATTCAACCGACCCTATCTTACTAATCAGAAACAACCGGTTTATTGATTGTAATCCTTCTGCGCTCAGGTTTCTTAAATACCATCATAAAGAGGATGTTATAGGTAAAACCCCCTGGGACTTATCTCCTCGGTTTCAGCCTGATGGCCTCAAATCGGAGGAAAAAGTGAGCCGATTGGTAAACGATGCCCTGTTAAAGGGTAACAACCGCTTTGAATGGACTCATCTTCGGGCTGATGGTTCTGAAATATTAATTGAAGTGGTGCTTACCGCCATCAATTTTAAAAGTGAAAAAACTATTCATGTTAGCTGGCGTGATATTACCGAGCGCAAAAAAGCCGGGCAGGCTCTCAAGGAAAGCGAAGAAAGATACCGCATGCTCATTGATAACCAAACCGACCTGGTGGTAAAAATTGATGCTCAGGGTCGATTTCTTTATGTTAGCCCTTCCTATTGCCGTCTCTTTGGTAAGTCCCCCGAAGAACTTCTTGGCAATACCTTTCTGCCCCTGGTACATCCCGATGACCTGGATAGAACCCAGGAAGCTATGCAAAAGCTTTATGCCCCACCTTATTTCTGCCTGATCGAGCAAAGGGCTCTTACCATAGATGGATGGCGATGGCTGTCGTGGTCGGATACAGCTGTACTGGATAACCATGGTAAGGTGATTGAAATTATTGGAGCCGGACGTGACATTACGGAAAGTGTACTGGCCCGAAATGAACTCATTGAGCAAAAAGCCTTTATCCAGACGGTGCTCGATAACCTACCCATTGGTGTTGCCCTAAATGCCGTTGATAGTGGACAGGCCAGCTATATGAATAAAAAATTCTCAGAAATATATGGCTGGAACGAAAAAGAATTATTAGACATTGAAAACTTCTTCAATAAGGTTTATCCCGACCCTGATTTTCGTCGGGAGGTAAAAAAACGCGTTCTCGATGACATCATGAGTGGAGATCCCCAAAGGATGAAATGGGAGAACCTGCCTATTGCCACCAAAACAGGAAATCTGAAATATGTCACAGCGGTTAATATCCCCATCACTGATCAGAATGTGATGGTTTCTACTGTTCAGGATGTCACCACTGATGTAATGCGCGAGATGGAGATCAAAAGCGAACGGGATAAATTGCAATTGCTTTTTTCCATAGCTAAGAAAATGAGCCAATCCGACTCCCTGACTGAGGTGCTTAGTTACACCATTGAAAAAATCTGTATAGAAGTAGGCTGGGATATGGGGGAGGCATGGTTGCCATCCAACGAAACCATGGTCAATTCAGGAGCATATTATTATACAGACCTTAACCTGAAGCCTTTTGTCGAGGCTAGCAAAGATTTCGAATTCTTGCCCGGCATGGGTATTACAGGGGCAGTATGGAAAAATAAGGAAGCCCTCTGGGTATCTGATCTGCACCATGATGAGAGATTTTTTCGTGACAGCACCATAAAGGATTTTGACCTTGCTTCGGGTGTTGGAATACCGGTTATGGCCGAAGATGAGGTAGTAAGCGTATTGGTGTTCTTTATGAAAAAGTATACCCAACCCGATATACCGCTGGTGAAATTTGTTTCCGGTATTGGTCTGCAACTGGGTGAGCTGTTCCGGCGTAAGAACATTTTGGTTCAAAAGCAACAAACCCTTGAAATGCTTCGTCAGAGTGAATACCAGCTTCAGCAAGCACAAAAGATTGCTAATATCGGCAGTTGGGAATTTGATTTCAACACTTCAACGGTGTATGCTTCAGAAGAAGCTCGCTTGATATATGGTGTTGACAATGGTATAATGAAAATAAAAGAGGCACAAAAACCTGTACTTGAAAAGTACCGGTACATGCTTGATGAGGCATTTAAACAACATAAACTCGAAGGAAAGCCCTATGATGTGGTATTTCAAATCGAAAGAGTAAACGACAAGCAGCTCAGATATATCCATTCCGTAGCTGAGTTTCATCACGAGAGCAATAAATTCATCGGCATCATTAGAGATGTGACCGATGCAAAGAATAATGAACGTCTGAGACAGGAAATTATGGTGGCCACTGAAAGTGCACGATTTAAACAAAATTTCCTCGCACAGATAAGCCATGAAATAAGAACGCCTCTTACAGCTATTGAAGGGATGGTTGAACTTATCGAGAAAACCCGGCTGGATGAAAAACAACGGGATTTCCTCGATACAGTGAAGTTCTCCTCCGAAAACCTTAAGAACATTATTAATGAAGTGCTCGATTATTCCCGCCTGGAAGCGGGAGGAATAAACCTTAATCCGGTGGATTTTGCCCTGGGGGAGTTGTACTTCAGATCCGAGAAACTTTTCCAATCCTTGTGTAAAAAAGATTGTAAACTCATCACTCAGGGACTGGAAGAGCTGCCACCATATATTCATGCCGACAAGCACCGCATTTTTCAGGTTATCACCAATTTCATTTCTAATGCCATTAAATATGCCTCAAGAGGAAAGATAATTTTCGAGATGCTACATATCCAACAGGACCAGGAAAAGGGAGATGTATTTAAAGTTCTGCTACATGATCATGGTCCGGGTATTAGCAGCCAGCAAAAAGAGAAACTCTTTAAACCCTTCTCACAGATCCATAACAATAAAGATATTCCCATAGAAGGTACCGGTCTGGGGCTATCCATTTGTAAGGAATTGGCTGGCCTTCTGGGCGGTAAGATAGGAGTGGATAGTGAGCCCGGTAAAGGGAGTACCTTCTGGTTTACCTTCAGAGCCCTTATAGTTCCTTCTCTGCATGAAAATATGCTTTCCGGGAAAGAGGTTACTGATCAATCCTTTCTTAACCCACTGCGAATACTCATGGCAGAAGACAAAACCATCAATCAAAAGGTAATATCTCTTATACTGACATCTATGGGTCATCATATTACCATGGCTAACCATGGTTTACAAGCCATTGAGTTGTTTAAACCCGATTGGTTTGATCTTATCCTTATGGATATCCAGATGCCTGTGATGGATGGGATTGCAGCAACCCGGAAACTTAAAGAGATGTTTCCCGGACAGTTGCCCCCTATTGTTGGACTAAGCGCCAATGCATTTGAAGGCGATCGTGAAAAGTACATCGATCAAGGGATGGATGACTATATCATTAAGCCCGTGAGGACCGACGACTTCAATCAGTTAATCAAACGCCTGGGACTGAAATAAAATAACCTGTTTAGCTGCTCGCTCAACCATCAGCCTATGAACGAAACCCGTAAAATATATACACTCACCGAACTGGGCAAGAGCATCAGATCTGTTATTGAACGTAATTATGCTACTTCCTATTGGTTGAAAGCTGAAATTGCCAGGCTTAATTTTTATCCCCGAAGCGGACATTGTTATCCTGAATTGGTTGACAAAACAGGCAATGTAGTTCAGGCACAAATGCGTTCCACCATATGGGCTGCCGATTATAAGCTGATCAACACCAGGTTCTTAGCAGAAACCGGCGAAACACTTAAGGAGGGGATGGCTATTCTGTTCAAAGCTACCGTTGGCTTTCACCCCGTATATGGTCTTACCCTCCAAATATGGGAAGTAGAGCCTT
>JBEPXC010000330.1:0-3861 GCA_041642035.1 Sphingobacteriia bacterium | reverse complement strand
AACCAGATTGAAAGAGAAGGCGGATTATTCAACAACTGGGTTACCTTTTTACTGTTTTTGAATTTCCTCTTTAGTCTTTCCTTTCTTTTCTATCAAAGCCTGTTACAGCAGGGTTACACAGAGGCAATACCCTTTAAACATCCGGCCGCTGTTTTGCTCTATGCTCTGGTGCTTATTGTAAGCTATTATCTGATTAAATTTTTGATTATGATATTTGCCGGATGGATATTTAAAACGATGCGGCCAACAGAATCTGTCTTGCGCACCACCCTGATTGTATATCAGTTTGCCGGAATAGTCATTTTTCCACTGCTGGTTGTCAATTTTTATAATCCTACTCCCTGGATATTGACTATAGCCTGGATTATTTTGTTGCTTCTGGTGCTCTATAAGCTCATAAGAATATCATTTATTGGATTGGGGATGGGTGGTTTTTCTGCATATCATTTAATTTTGTACCTTTGCACGATTGAAATTGCACCCTTACTTTTTATATTAAAATTTACCGATAATATTATAACCAGTTGATTTTTAAGCTTCTGTTTTATTGTCGGAGAATCATTACAACAAATGCCATCCATAACCAGGGACACCAAAAAAGTTTAAACCATTAAAAAATAAGGAGAATAAGCTTGAAAATCAAAAACATTCTAATTTCACAGCCACAGCCTGATAATGAAAAATCACCCTATGCTGATCTGGGCAGGCATTTCAACCTGAACATTGTATTTCGTAAGGTTATAAAAATAGACAGGATTGATAACAAGGAGTTTAGAAAGCTTAGAATCAATATCCTTGACCATACGGCGATTATCTTTACCAGCAAGCATGCAGTAGATCATTTTTTCAGCTTGTGCGAAGAACTGCGGGTAACCATCCCTGAGACCATGAAGTATTTTTGCGTTACGGAAGCCATAGCTCTTTATCTTCAGAAATACGTGCAATACAGAAAAAGAAAAATATTTTTTGGCAAAAGCAAATTTCCAGAACTGCTCGAGTTGATCAAAAAGCAACGGACAGAGAAATACTTTTTTCCTTGTGCTATCAATCACAGCAATGAAATACCCGAAATGCTGCAGGCCAACAAAATAAATTTTGTACTGGCCGCCATATATGAAACCGTTCCGGATGATATTACCGATCTTGACATCGATCATTTCCAGATGATTGTTCTCTTTAGCCCCTTTGGCATAGAGTCGTTGCTAAAGAATTTTCCTGATTATAAACAAGACGAAACGGTTTTTGCCTGCTTTGGTGGTTCCACCATAAAAGCAGTTGAGGATGCCGGATTTGAAGTACAGGTAAAAGCCCCCAGCAGCGAAGCCCCTTCAATGACCATGGCCATTGAACAGTTTTTGCAGGCCAAAGGCAAAAAATAAAACTCTTTATTATGGCTAATAACCAGGCCAATAAAAAATTGCATGGTCTTTCCAAAAATGAAAGACTATGCAATTTCTCGTTAAAAACTCTGCTCTTTCAGCAGGGCAATACGTTTCAGCAATACCCCTTTAAAGTGTTTTGGAAAAGTATAGATAAAAATATGGAAACCCTATTTTTCCAGAAATCAGTGACTGATTATGTGGGCAATGCAGAGCAGCTGCCTGCCCTTCTGCACGAACAAAACCCTTCTTTCCCCTATCGTAAAGTCCCTGATAACGGTCTCTTTTTTTATCCTGCCAAATGTCTCTTTGGAGTCTCTTCTAAGGTCCATAAATCCGCAGTTATCAGAAATAATCTAAAAAGACTCACCAAGGAATCGTATCGACAAAATAAAGTTCCTTTCTATTCGTTTTTGGAAGGAATAAATACCTATTGCCTGCTGGCGGTTATCTATACAGCAAAACCAATACTCTCCTATGCAGAAATAGAAGAAAAAATCATCGTATCTTTACAAAAAATACAACAAAAAATTATCGAAAAACAAAATAACAAATTCAATTGATAGCCAACATTACAGAGGGAATAAAAAAGTTAGTCCAATGGTTCTTTATATTGCTTATCCGATTTTATCAGGGAGCGATATCACCATACCTGGCACCCTCATGTCGTTATACTCCTACATGTTCGCAATACGGGGTCGACTCCATTAAAAAGCATGGTCCCTTTTACGGGGGATGGCTTACCCTGAAAAGAATTGCATCTTGTCACCCCTGGGGAGGAAGTGGACATGATCCTGTGCCCTAACATCAAAATGGTATTCATATAACTTTATTTATCGAGCGTATGAATAACCAAAAGTGAAGCCATGCAGGTATCTTTACAAATTACACCTGCTTGTTTAAAATATTTTTTATTGTTGCTAATAAATACACGTATGAATAGAAAACGCTCAAAGAGTCTTAACAAACCAGCTACTGTATTTCTCATCATTAGCATTGTTATCACTTCATTGCTTACAACATCCTTTGTAAACAAGAATTTTGAAATTTCTAAGAATCTCGACATTTTTACCACCCTTTTCAGGGAGCTGGTGATCAACTACGTTGATGAGGTTAATGCTGCCGAGCTCATGAAGACAGGCATCGATGCCATGCTCGAATCATTGGATCCCTACACCAACTATATTCCTGAATCAGAGATAGAAGATTTTCGGTTTATGACTACCGGACAGTATGGAGGTATCGGCGCTCTTATTATGAGACGGGGTGACTATATTTTTATTTCTGAAACCTACGAAGGTTTTCCGGCAGACAAAGGCGGGCTCCTTGCTGGCGACAAAATCATTGAGGTAAACAAACAGTCGGCGAAAAACAGAGATCAGGAACAAGTGAGCAGCCTGCTCAAAGGACAGCCCGGTACCGAACTTCAAATTATTGTAGAAAGAGCCGGGCATGATGACCCCATTACAACAACCCTGGTTAGGGAAGTGGTGAAAATTGACAACATCCCCTATTATGGTATGATCGATCAAACAACCGGTTACATTAAACTAACATCTTTTACCCAGAATGCTGGGCGAGAGGTTAAGGATGCCTTTGCCGATCTCAAAAATAACCACAATCTTCAGAATATTGTGCTCGATCTTAGAGGCAATGGTGGGGGTTTGCTTCATGAAGCAGTAAACATAACCAATATTTTTGTTGATAAAGGGCAGGTAATTGTAAAGACAAAGGGGAAAATCGAAGAACGCAATATGATCAACAGTACTCTTAACAATGCCATAGATACCGAAATACCTCTGGTAGTGCTTGTCGATCGTGGCAGTGCATCAGCCTCTGAGATTGTTGCCGGAGCTATTCAGGATCTGGATCGCGGTGTTGTTATAGGACAGCGTACTTTTGGCAAAGGCCTGGTCCAGAATGTTGTTCCCCTGAGTTATAATTCGCAGCTTAAGGTAACCGTTGCAAAATACTACATCCCCAGCGGACGCTGTATTCAGGCTATAGACTATGCCCAGCGCAATGAAGATGGTAGTGTGGCCAAAGTGCCTGATTCGCTTAAAGTTGCTTTTAAGACCCTGAATGGTCGTGAGGTATTTGATGGAGGCGGACTGGAACCCGATGTGTTTGTAGAACCTCTTTCGCTAAGCAATATATCTATTGCCTTGATAACGCAGTTTCATGTTTTTGAATATGCAAATCATTTTTACCGCACCCATAAGGAGATTCCTCCTGCCCATGAGTTCGAAATTACCGATGGTATTTATAATGATTTTATTGCTTTTCTCGAGGGCAAGCAAATTGATTATACCACCGAAAGCGAACATCTCGCCAATCTGCTCGGAGAAGTGGCCAGCGAAGAAAAATATCATGAAAGTATCCACTCGGAGTTAATGGCTATTCAGCAAAAGCTGGCGCACAATAAAGATAATGATCTTATTACATTCAGGCCAGAGATAGAAATGCTGCTGAAGAATGAAAT
>JBEPXC010000329.1:0-3886 GCA_041642035.1 Sphingobacteriia bacterium | reverse complement strand
TTGTTATACGAAAGCGACACCTGCGAGAAATCCACGAAGTCGGCAAACATCACCGAAACCTCTTTGAATTTCTTGGGCGTGACATACCCTTTCCTGGACAATTGGTGCGCTATTTCGAAGGGAAGTACATTTAATAAGAGTTTATCTACTTTGGCTTTTTGCTGCTCCAGCGACTGTCGCTGTTGCTCAATTTCCTGCCGTTGTTGCTCAAGCAAATTATTGGCCTGTTCCAGGTAGTCCATGGTGGTGAGCAGGTTGTCGTGCTTGTCGTGAAGAGCATCTTCAGCCTCCTTATAAGATGTAATATCGGTGCTCAGGGCAATGATGTGCAAGGCAGTACCCTGGGGCCCGACAATGGGCGTGAGGGTGGTTTCAATATACTTACGGGTGTTTTCATCGGGCAGCCACAACAGTCTGAAAGAGCCGGGTTTGCCGGTTTGGAAACAATTTACCAGGGCTTCGGCCATGGCCGGATTCCAACGGGAGGCAAAAACATTACTCCCCACGATTTCTCTGAAACGCGAAAGTGAGCATGACCACAAATGTTGAAACTCCTTGTTTACCCATGATATAGAACCATCGGCCTCAATGACCATGATGGAATTCCCGGCACAATTTACAGCCTCTACTATTTCATCATACAAGTAGGTTGCCATGCAGAATGGATTGAATAATTGCAAAACTACGTTAAATGTTACAGAGAAAAAAATTTATCTCTGTAACATCTAGTCGTCCGGCGAGCTGGTAGTGGTCAAACCTTAAACAACCTTAAACTTATAAAACCCTTTATCGGGCCATCTTTACATATTTTCTGATGATGGACTTTACTTCATTGTTGCATTGGATAAAATATACTCCCGGAGCAAGATCTCTTACTACTATCTCCTTGATGATTGCCTTCGTATCTTGCGAGAATAAAATTTTCCCTTCCAGGGTATATATTTTAATGTGCTTGCTCTCGCCATCAGTAAATTCAATTGTAAGCATTTTACGACCCGGATTGGGATAGATTATGAAATTAAAGTCATGAGGATTAACCGGGATTTCAGGTTCCTGAGGGATCGCCCCGATATCCTCATCGTCGGAGGGATCCGAAGGGTCATCTTCATTGGGGTCGGTGTCATTGGGATCTGTATCATCAGGGTCATCAGGGTCTTGTTCGTATTGATAAACCACCTTTAGAACAGGATATTTAGTACTGTCTGATCCTTCTTTGGAATGAAAAGAGAGATTGGCATATTCCTTTTCTTGCATCAGCCCCAGCATAAAGCCATGGCTTTCCGAAGGATTTTTAAGTATATCAATGATCATTGAGGTGACATCAATGTTCACATAATCTTCATCCCCATAATTGCTCCTGGCAAGTATAACCTGATTTTCCAGAGTTGTTTGTGGCTGCATATTCCATATGGCTGTGTATTCATCCCAGGCGGTAGTGATCCTTCTTAAGAAAGATTCATTATCCCCAAAATGTCCATCTTTTGCCATAGTTTGCTCCGGGTAATCGGTATAGGCATAAAGGTTTAAGGTAGCTTTGGATATAACGGCTCCTGATGGTATGGAGGAAAGATCAAAATCGATCATGGCCCTGTTGCTGTTAATTCCACCTAAATGACCGGGTATATAATAGGCCCCGTTTTGTAGAGCATTACCATAATTATTGTTGGCCGTATTGTAAAAGTCATGATAACCTAATGCTACATCGCGTGATGCTGGAAATTCACGGGTTGTTTGGGCTGACAAACCACCGCTAAGGCATGCAATAAGGACTACCAATAGATGACATTTCATTTTGAATCCTATTTAGGCAGACTAAATTACGCATTTTTTACATATAGATGATATACTCTATAGAAATATGACATGTTGATCTACCAGACTATTTTGATTCACTTTTCACTCTAGCCACCACCATCCTTCTCCCCCACACCACCCCTACGGCAATGATGATTCGGGGCAGCAACATCCAGAAGGCAGATACCCCTATGGCCACAAACAATAGTACATCTTCGAGGTTGGAGTGCGATACAGCAACATGGTGATTGAGCAAATCGGCATCTTTGCGACTAATACGGCCCTGATCCACTTCTTCCATCATCACGGCTGACCCGTAAGCCAGACCCAGGGTGTTGGCAACGATCCACAGAAAGGAGGTGGAGGGGGGCAGTCCCATGATTCTTAGCACAGGCTTCAGGGGTTGAGTGAGCAACCTTATCAGGTTAAACTCCTGGAGTATCTTTTGCAGGATCATCAGCAGGGTAACCAGTAGTACGATCTTAAGGATAAGCGTAAAAGACGTGAACAGCCATCCCGTCAGCACTTCCGGGATTGCTGTTGCAACCTGGTTATTGGCTACGAAAGAAATCTTCCCGCTCATCCCGGGTAATACCAGGTTAAGAAAAGCGGCTGCAGCAAAGGCTCCGCCTATCCTGAGCACTACCATATGCCAGGCACGCGAACCGGTTTTGCGTTGTATAGAGGTTTCGATGATCAGATTGTGGGCCGTAAGGCTCATCACGGCCACAATGGTGATCTCCCTCATGTCGAGACTTAGCTGCGACATCACCGCTATGACCGAGTAGATGTTGAGCAGTAAACCCGTAACAAAGGGCAGGGCAGCTTCACCGCTCAATCCGATCAGCCTGAAGGCAGGCGTTAGGTGTTGTGTCACCAGTTGGATCAACCCATAGTAATTCAGGATGCTCACCGCGAGAGAAACCGGCAGCGTAATTTTCAAAATCCAGAAAGCCGTCTTTAAGGCTTTGGGAATGGCTTCTTTTACGCATTTTGTGATACGAAACAGGAAGAAGTTTAATGCAGACTTAAGGGTAGCAGAGGATGTTTTCAAAAAGTGAAAAACTAAGAACTAAAAGTGAAAAGTGAAAAACTAAAAACTAAATGTGAAAGAACAAGGAACAAAGAACAAGGAACAAAGAAAAGAACAAGGAACAAGAAACAAGAAACAAGGAACAAGGAACAAGAAACCCCTCTACTCCACAAAAGCGTGCAAAGATAAGTAGTTTTTCTCTTATTAAATAGCAAACCTTTCAGCTTTTAACGCCCGGTATAACCCGCGATAAGATCTTCCCCAGATCCTCCCTGTTGAAAGGTTTGGTAAGATAATCATCCATCCCCAATGAGATGTATTTCTCCTGGTCTCCTTCGAAGGCATTGGCACTGAGTCCTACTATAGGCGGTAGGTTGGTATACTTTTCCTTTAATTTAAGTGTGGCGGTAACACCATCCATTACCGGCATCTGGACATCCATCATGATAAGATCAAACTTGCCGGGTTCAAACACATCAAGAGCCTGCTGACCGTTTTCTGCTATACTCACCGTGTGGCCCAGCGACTTCAACAACAGGTTTACATACTTCTGGATAACAAGAGAATCTTCAGTAACAAGAATATGGAGCTTTCTCTGATGATCGTATTGTGGTAAATTCTTTTTACCCAGGTGTGATTCACAGGCGATTTGGGCAGTAAATGTAAACCAAAACATGCTTCCTTTTTCTTCTTTGCTTACAACCCCTATCTCACCCCCCATCAATGCCACCAGTTCTTTACAAATCGATAACCCAAGTCCGGTTCCTTCACTACTTTCTTCCTCCTGCACAAAGGGACTAAAAAGTTTCGTCTGTAAATCAGCAGAAATTCCTCTACCCGTATCGATTACCTGCATTTTAATCCTAATCTTTTTATCAGGCAAGCCTGAGGAAACCCTTGTGGATCGGATGGTTACTGAACCTGCATGGGTAAATTTCACGGCGTTGGAAACCAGGTTGTTTAAAACCTGCAACAGCCGGGATTGGTCCGCTTTGATAAAAGGAGGTATGTTAAAATCAGAATCAATAGCAAAATCAACCCCCTTATGCATACTGTCCT
>JBEPXC010000328.1:0-3893 GCA_041642035.1 Sphingobacteriia bacterium | reverse complement strand
ACACCAACCGCAATACCGGCAGCTTTATCCTCATTGATGAAGCAACCCACGAAACCGTTGCGGCGGGGATGATAGAATAGCTATAAAGCCCGAAGCCGGAAGCTGGAAGCTGGAAGAGAAGGGAGTAGAGGACTTTCCATTCCCGAAAAAACCGGGACAGGCTGTCCGAAGGACATGGAAACGTCCGGTTGATTGCCTGGTAATCTATTTGTTTTATCGTCTGTAGGATCACTTTTTGGGATGATTGATTCATCCTTCTTTTCTTCACCATTCTCCCATCCGGGCATGTTGGTACCAAGTCCGTACTTAAACCGTATTTAAACCGTAAATTTACGGTTTAAATACGGTTTAAGTACGGACTTGGTATATGGAAGGAATTGTTGGGGCATACATTTTCCCCGGGCAGAGATCGAAGGAGGAAACTCATGTCATGTAGTTATATGTACTCCGATGCATTTTAGGGGTTGATATTCAACAGCCGCCATTGCCTCCAATAATGTTAAATAAATTCTTGCCAAATCTATTATGGCTTAAAATAGTTTGCATTTATACGAAATAATGCATATATTTATGTGGAATAACCATGTGTAATAATATGTTGACCTTATTCGGATAAAATTGGTTGAGATTGGAGAAGATTATTCTCTAAATAACATTGGTCTTTAACAAAAGTGTTGGCTATGGAAGATTTTTTGGAGAATGCAGAATTTCAACAGTTGTTGAAAGCTGCAGATGAAATTGTAGCGAGCGGGAAACGTTTTTCCGACATCGAAGATGCGCAGGGGCATCAATATGTAGATCTGGTGCAGGAAGGGGGTGGTGTTCTTGGGATTGCCCTGGTGGGCTATACCTGGATTCTTGAACGGGCTGGGATTCGCTTTTTCAGCCTTGCAGGTACATCGGCAGGGGCCATCAACACCATGATGATTGCTGCCCTGGGATCATTACAGGAGGCTAAATCGGAAAAAATCCTGGATATCCTCAGCAGAAAGAAACTCTTTGATCTGGTTGACGGACCCAAAGCCGTGCGTAAGCTTATACAAAAGATTATTCGGGGCAAGTCGGGCATAGGGTGGATGGTGGCGATGAATATCCGTCTTTTTTACCGGGCTATGACAAAAAACCTGGGGTTGAATCCGGGCCATAATTTCGAGCACTGGATCAGTGAAGAACTGCAAAAGGCCGGCATCCAAACCATGAGAGATGTGATGCAACAGATGCACCGCCTGCCCCTGGGCTTAAAGCATGCCAGCGGGGGGAGCATTGACGGGTTGATGCCACGTCTTGCCATCATTGCAGCAGACATCACTACCCACAGTAAAGTAGAATTCCCCAAAATGTCGGAGCTGTATTTTGCCAATCCTGAAGAAATATCTCCTTCCGCCCTGGTAAGGACCTCCATGTCGATACCGGTGTTTTTTGAACCCGTTACCCTGGGCAACATCCCTCAACAGGGAGAGGAGAAAAATCAAAGATGGATAGAACATTGTCGTTACACCGGGCCTGTACCTCCTTCGGTCAGGTTTGTTGACGGCGGATTGCTTTCCAATTTCCCCATCAATGTGTTTCATCGCAAGGATGGCGGCATTCCACGTATGCCTACCTTTGGGGTACGACTGAGTACCTACCGGGAGGAATATTCTGATATAAAGAGCCTCAAAGCCATGCTGGGTGCTATGATTAGCTCCATGCGACAGATTCATGATTATGATTTTCTTAAGCGTAACCCCGATTATTCGCAGCTCATCTGCCACGTAGATGCCGATAAGGAATTCAACTGGCTTGATTTTGAAATTGAGCGGCCACAGCAGGTGAAAATGTTTTTACATGGAGCGCGCGAGGCCATTCGTTTTCTGAATGCCTTTGACTGGGAGAGATATAAAGCCACCCGCAGGGCCCTTTCGCAAGGAAATGCAGCTTCTGCCAGTCCACCGGTATTTGCTTAGTGCAAGTAGAGAGGTGCCGGGTGTTCAACTCCTTCGGAGTTGACCGATGAATCCACTGCTCAAGTCCACAGGTTGCAACCTGTGGTTATTCACATTCAAGCCCTTCGGGCTTATTAAGACTACTCCTTTTACCTCATCACACAGCACACATCACCCATGACAAGTTCACCATTTAGCATTTATTAAGTCCCCCTGTAGTGGTACCTTTTATAAGTCTGATGTGATAATTTAGTAATTTCGCAGGGTATTTAAATAAAAAGATATGTTGCGGAAGAAAGTAGTCGTATTGACAGGTGCAGGGGTAAGCGCAGAAAGTGGAATCAGCACCTTTAGAGACAGTGGAGGTTTGTGGGAAAAGTATGATATAACTGAGGTAGCCACCCCCCAGGCCTGGCATAGAAATCAGGCACTGGTGCTGGAGTTTTACAATCAACGGCGTAAGCAACTCTATGAGGTAGAGCCCAACGCGGCACATTATGCCCTGGCAAAACTGGAAGAAAAATTTGACGTGACCATCATCACCCAGAATATCGACGATCTGCACGAAAGAGCAGGTTCTTCGCATGTGGTGCATCTTCACGGGGAGTTGAAGAAGGTGAGAAGCTCATACGACGAGACTTTGGTTTATGAACTCGAGGGCTGGGAGTTGAAGAAGGGCGATTTATGTACCCTGGGTTCACAGCTTAGGCCCCATATTGTGTGGTTTGGCGAGCCCGTACCCATGATCCCTTATGCTGCCCAGATTTGTGCTTTGGCCGAGCATTTTATTATTATAGGGACTTCACTGAATGTATATCCGGCAGCCGGCCTGGTAGAATATGCTCCAACAGACTGTCCGGTTTACCTTATAGATCCTGCCGATGTTGTGGTGTCGCACATACCCGGTATCCGGGTGATCAGGGAGAGAGCCTCGCGGGGTACGGTGGAACTGGTCAATGAACTGATGCAAAAGCCATGAGTATGCAAAAGCTTTCGATGGATGAACTGGGGCGCATTAGTGCACAGGAATACAAACAGGGGCAAAAATTTCCACTGGTCATCGTGCTGGATAATATACGCAGTATGATGAATGTGGGCTCGGTGTTTCGCACCGCCGATGCTTTTCGTGTTGAAAAGATTTTCCTTTGTGGTATAACTGCCTGTCCTCCCAATAAAGAAATACATAAAACCGCACTGGGAGCCACCGAATCGGTAGACTGGCAATATACCGGGCAGACCGTTGAGGCCGTGAATCAGCTTAAAAGCGATGGATACCAGGTGTATGCCCTGGAGCAAACAGTGGGGAGCCTTCCCCTGCATACCTTTAAACCCGATACAACGATGCGTTACGCGCTTGTTTTTGGCAATGAGGTAAAAGGCGTTCAGGAAGAGGTGCTGGCGGTTTGCGATGGTGCCATCGAAATACCGCAGTTTGGCACCAAACACTCCTTCAACATATCGGTTACCGCAGGCATTACCCTATGGGATTTCTTCAGCAAAATGGGGCGGTTTTTTGGGTAAAGAGGGCGTGACAATTCTTTTTATATAGGGTTGTATTTATTTTTTCTGTCTACGCTGATTCACTTTATACCATCATTCATCTGGTGGGTGTTTCGGCCGGGCTTGACCGGCCATAAGGATACATGATGGAGTTTGTTTGTAGTGACAGGGCTTGACCTGTCATTAATAAAAAAGGACAGGTCAAGCCTTGTCAGATTAAACAGGAGGGAAGGTTTTACCCCGAAGGGGTCAACATTGAATAGCCGTGGGTGCGAAGCAAACCCACGGAAAAGGTGCAGCGTGTTTCATTTCCGCCCGAAGGGCCGGCTATTTTGGATATCTAATTTAAATTTTATTAATTTGCAATAGATTAATTATTTTTATATGAGCTACCGACAGATCTATTATCATATTATTTTTTCAACAAAAATGCGCAGTAAATCCATAAATGAAGAACACTGCAAGCAG
>JBEPXC010000327.1:0-3925 GCA_041642035.1 Sphingobacteriia bacterium | reverse complement strand
TGTCTATAAGTGTTGCCACCTATCCACAGCTGATGGTACATTTGGTTCCCGGAGGCAAAAAGCTCAAAAACGAAGAAGAAATCAATGTACATGAATTCATTGGCATCAAAGGGTTTAAAGCAAAGGGAAAAAGACTCTCTACTTACGATGTGGAATCGATAGAATGGCTTGAACCTCTTACACCCGAACCGCAAACTGCAGAAGATGAAGTGGAGCTTATAGAAGAACAAGATTTGTTACCTCAGGATGAAACAAATGATGAAGAAGGCAAACCTTCCTCGGGTTCAATTGTTAGTAAACACAACGATCACACCGATCCTGATCAGAAACAGATCACCCTTGATTTTGAGTAATTGTAGAAGCAGCTATACAAAACCTGCAGCACAATCACCGATAATGATTAACTGAAAACCTATTAATAAAAATGAGAGACCCGAAAGTACCAGACACACAAGTTCTGGATATCAATGATGATGTAAAATGGATTGGTATCCTGGATTATGACATTGTAACCTTCGATGTTGTGATGGAAACCGAGCACGGCACCACTTACAACAGTTATTTCATCAACGCAGACAAAAAAGCCATTGTAGAAACCAGCAAAGCTAAGTTCTGGGATACCTACCTGGCCAAAATTAAACAGGTAACCGATCCGGCAGAGATTGAATATATCATTTTAAACCATACAGAGCCCGATCATAGCGGCAACCTGGAAAAACTTCTTGAACTGGCTCCCAAAGCAAAAGTAGTGGGAAGCCGTCTGGCCATCAATTACCTGAAAGATTTCCTGGGAAAAACATTCAACCACCTGGTGGTAAAAGATGGCGATACCCTTGACCTTGGCAACAAAACCCTTCGGTTCATTGCAGCCCCCAATCTGCACTGGCCCGACACCATGTACACCTACCTGGAAGAAGACCAGTACCTTTTTACCTGCGACTCTTTCGGATGCCACTATTGCAATCATAAAATGTACGACGACCAGGTAGGCGAATTTGAGGATGCTTTCAAATATTACTTTGACGTTATCCTCAAGCCTTTCAGCAGATTTATGCTCAAAGCCATTGAGAAGATCCGCCCCCTGAAAATCAAAGGCATTCTTACCGGACATGGCCCTCTGTTGCTTACCCAATGGCAAAAGTGGGTTGATCTCTCTGAACAATACGCTAAAGAGGCATTGATGGAACCCGAAAAGAAAAGAGTTTTCATCCCCTATGTAAGTGCCTATCACAATACCGGTCTTTTGGCCGAAAAAATAGCCGAAGGCATTAAAATGTCCGGCGATTTCGAAGTGGAAGTTGCTGATATTGAAACTATGCCATTAGGCGATATTGATGAACGTGTGGCCAAAAGCAAGGGAATTATTGTAGGATGCCCTACCATTAACCAGAATATACTACTGCCCGTCTATAAGATGTTTGCTGTAATCAGTCCCATCAGAGATAAAGGAAAAATTGCCGGCTCCTTCGGCTCCTATGGCTGGAGTGGTGAAGCCCTTAAGTTGATTAATGCAAACCTGGAAAACCTCAAACTTGATGTGCTTAGTGATGGAGTTTTTATTAAATTTACACCCCATGAAACCGAGTTTGAGCAATGTATTAATTACGGAAAAGCAATTGGTGAAAAAGTTGCTGCAATGGATTAACAGCTATTCTTAAATACTCGCTGCGGCTTTCGGTAAATGGTAATTAATGACCCTATGCCGGGAGCCGCATTTTTTTACAGGCATGTATCATGCTCTCATACTACATACCTATCTCACATAAAATAACAGAGGGGAAAACATCGTTTGTATTTATACATGAACCACCAAACACCTGCCATATGCCAGCACACCTTAAAACTTTACCCATTTTTTTCGTTCTTTTTGTTACCCTGATTTTCTCCTCCTGCAATTCCACCTACAGAACAGCCCGTACCTTTCTGGAGCAAAGGAATCAGTTTGCCCTTATGATTGTACCCCCTACAAATACTTTTCTCTATTATTATCCTTTTGAAGAAACTCCTGATGAAGATGGAGCCGAAATTGAGTATAGTATGTTTCTTAAGGATCTGAATACTGAACGGGCTTCCGAGCTGTTTTTAAAGGCCCTGTATGAACAGCTTGCCGACTATAACCTTAAGGTTTACGGCCCCGAAGAATTTGAAGAGTTTCTGTCCTACAATGGAAAACGATACATCTTCACTATAGCCCAGACAGAGATCGTTGAAGCCGAAAAGCCTCAAACCTTCAAGGCATTGATAGATACTATATTATATCGTCAGGATTTTTTGCTCCAGAATGTTGAGCGAAATACCTGGTTTGAATTTGTGGTGGTCGATGAAAACACAGAAAACCCCGAGATGGAGGTCCTATACAGCACTTTCGCCAAGTCTGATTATATCGATGGCCAATTCCGCTACAGAGCCTTTTCGGGTGAGGTGTTTTATGAATACACCGCTCATCCTATTACCCTTGAAGATGTTTACCAGCTCAACAGCATGGCAGGCAGTGGAAGCGGCAGATATATATTTGAGTATCTGATGAACAGATATGTGGAGAAGAATACAGGAAAAACAATGGATTCAATGCATTATAAGTACCACAAGGATGAAGATGTGGTACGAAGAAGCAAAACCGATCAACGATTTATAATACTGGAGTCCTCAGAAACAGGCACTGATAACCTCTGATGACTTATGGATTGGTTTCCTCTTCCTCGTCAATTTCATAATACTGATATGCTCCCATATCTATTCTTTCAAGACGCTCATTTCCCAGAATATCAAAAGGTATTGCAGCAGCCACAGAAGGCTTGCCGGCACCTATAGCGGGACTTTCTTCCTCCAGGCGATAGTCTTTTTCAGCTGCGGTATTTACAAACAGGGGAGTCTTATTAAACAGGCAGTTGTCAAACTGTGTGGTTAAAGAGGTGTTGAGGGTTGTTCGCAGCAAACTATGATCAAAAACAAAATTCGCCTGGGCGTTGTCGGGGTAAAAATCAATCATCAGCTCTTCCTGCAGGCTTCCATAAATAATCGAATTCCCAAAATATGCTTTTTCAACAGGTCTCACCTGAGCCACACCCAGGGTATCGGTATAATAGTTATTTATAACAACCGAGGGGGTTTGACGAATAGGCCCCGGTAAATTGTAATAATTCGCTACGGTAACATGCCTAAAATCATAATTCCCTCCCCAACGCATCATAATAGCATGAACTCCACAGTTGGCCACTACGGTATTGGTAGATTCCACCCATGCCCCATTAAGCTCCAGACCGGTCTGTTCCATATTCTCAATGATGGAGTTGTGTAGTTTCAGGGTAGGTTCTGTAAAGCTCCCTATGGAATCCATAATAATACCATAGGTCCCATTTTTTATCACCGCATAATTAATGTCATGATCCTGACTGGTAGCCATGAGCCAGATATAACCCCATTGACCGGGCAAATCACTGTACATTTCTTCAAGCCGGTCTCCCTGAAAAACCACAGGCTCCTCCAGGGTTCCACTCACCTTAAAAGTAGATTCGGGGTAAAATTGTATGGCTGAACGATTGTGTAAATGCACCCTGGTACCTTTTTCCACCGTTAAGGTAACTCCCGGAGCTACTACTACCACACCATAAATAACATAAGGCTTAGGTCCTGACCATATCGTATTTTCAAGTATCACATGTGCTGAAACATCGTTAACCGTATCAGTATAATTGGGTTTAATGAAATTCGCATCCTGTCCCCAGGCCACCAGCTTAACGTTTTGTTGCCGGCTGTTGAGTTCAAAAACCACACTATCTGCAATAATCAAAGGCAAATCCTGACCAAGGGGATCTACAGTTACCTCGACGAAAACAAAAATACTGTCTTTGGCGCCAATTTCAATATCCTGCAATTTGATGCCCGAGCGGCCATCTGCATTGATACGGAAATAGGAATTGCTGCC
>JBEPXC010000326.1:0-3958 GCA_041642035.1 Sphingobacteriia bacterium | reverse complement strand
GGTAGAATCGTTTACATAATTAATGCCTGGTAATACTCCGGCAGGCAATTCAGCCACTTCAGGCTGAGAACGCACGAAAACATAGGTTGAATCGCTCACACTGTCGGTGTCATCTTGGGCCACGGCCTTAATCCAGTGTGTTCCATAGCCGTAAGTGTTTGAGTCGAAGGTGTATTCAACCAGTGAATCGGTGCTTGTTACCACCTGTTGGTTGTTGATAAAGAGTTCTAAGGAGGATGATCCGATGGCCGCGGCCACGACATCGAGGTTTTGTCCGAATTCTACAATGGGTTGATCTTTGGCAGGATTCACAATAGAAACACTTAGTGTCCCAGCCTGGTAAACATCGAGAAACAAATCGGCGCTTTGCGGAGAGCCGGCAGCGGCCCGGAATACAAAGGCCATTTTCTGGATGACATGGGTTGGGCTTGCTGCATAAAATTCTCTTATACTGGGTGTTATATCCAGGACATAGCTGTTGGGGCCGAGTCGGTCGAGCTGGGGTTGGGTGGTGTTAACACCCCAGGTACCAATAACATATTGCCATTGGGTATTGCCTTCTACCAGAACACCGGTATGGGCATACACATCGCCCTCGTAATCTTCAAGAGCTGTGCCGGTGGCATCAAAATAAACCTTTACTGAGGATGCATCAGTGGGCAGGGCAGGATCGGAAGTAATGCTCTGAGCACCCAACGAAAAGGGCAGGATTGTAGCAAGAAAAATCAGCATCGTAAAGAGGGATGCTTTGTTTTGTTTTGTAATGGAAAGCTTCATGCTTTATGAGAATTAATGAATAATTGCGAAGGGATGGAATTCCTTTCTTTCTGATGCCAAAAATAACAAATAAAAAGGGATTTTCCCTCTTATGGTTTTGTACTCACATACTCAATAAATTAAAACCCCGACAGCCTTTCATCCAAAATAATATGTTAATTTTACTGTTGGATGAATGAGGAAGTCAAAATATACATATAAAAAGTTTTTACCATGAAAAAAGTATTGAAAGTCGCAGGAATTATCCTGCTTATTGTATTGGCACTGTTGATTATTCTGCCGTTTGCTTTCCAGGGTAAAATAAAAGAACAGCTGACGATTGCCATTAACGAAAATGTAAATGCAACGGTAGATTTCGACTCCTTTAGTCTGTCTTTTATCCGGAATTTTCCCAATGTATCGGTCAAACTCTCCGAACTGAGTGTTGTTGGGGTTGAAGAATTTGATGGCGATACCCTGGCTGCCATTGGTAATATCAACGTGGCGGTTGATCTGATGAGTCTTTTTGGGGATGAAGGCTATGAGATTAAGTCGATTCATATCAATGATCCCAGGGTAATGCTGATGGTAACCCAGGATGGTGTTGTAAACTGGGATATTGCCAAGGAAACGGCCGAAGATCCCGAAGCAGCAACAGAGGAGGAAACAGAATTTCAACTGGCTCTTAAGCGGTTCAGCATTACCAATGGATACCTGGTGTACGATGATCGCGAGATGGATTTGTATACCCGTATTGAGGAGCTTAATCACACCCTTAGCGGCGATTTTACCGCCGACTTTACCAGTCTTGAGATACGAAATACCACCATCGAATCTCTGTTGGTCAGGTTTGAAGGTGTTCCTTATCTGAATAATGTATATGCCAGCCTAACGGCCGATATCGATGCCGATTTGAATGCTTTTGCTTTTACCTTTAAGGATAATGTAATGCATATCAACGATATAGAAATGGGCTTTGATGGCAGCTTTGCCATGCCCGAAGAGGATATGGTGATGGACTTCACCTTCTCATCTGTTGAAACATCCTTTAAATCGCTGCTCTCTTTAGTCCCTGCTATTTATTCCAAAGACTTTGAAGGGCTGCAATCCTCAGGATCACTTTCCATGAATGGATTTGTGGATGGGGTATATAATGAAGAGAATATACCGGGTTTTGGGGTAAATATCCTGGTGGAAGACGGCATGTTTCAATATCCTGATTTACCCGCAGCCGTAACGGATGTGAATATAAATGCCCGAATAGACAATCCCGGCGGAGATGCTGACCTAACGGTAGTTGATGTAAGCCGTTTTGACCTGGATATGGGGGGCAATCCGGTTACAATGCGGTTAAATTTACAAACACCTGTTTCCGATCCACAGATCGATGCTATGTTGAAGGGAAAAATCGATTTGGCCAGGGTGAAGGATTTCTATCCCCTGGAAGAAAGTGAAGTTTTGTCGGGTACCATTGAAAGTGATATGACAGCCAAAGGGCGCATGTCGAGCCTCGAAAATGAAGAATATGGTGATTTTTTGTTTGAAGGCATGCTTGAGGTAGCCGCATTAACCTATACCAGTGCTGATTTTCCATTCGGTATTGAGATCAACGAGGCTGATATGAATTTCTCTTCACGCTTTGCACAATTGAATGCTTTTTCCATGAAGTTGGGTGAGAGTGATCTCTCGGCCACCGGACGCATAGACAACATCCTGGGCTATGCACTCAATGATGAGATGCTTACCGGGACCTTCGAAAGCAATTCATCTTTTTTCAACCTTAACCAGTTTATGGAAGGAGAAGAAACCACAGAAGAAGAAGAGATGGAGCTGTCGGTTATAGAGGTTCCCGCCAATATCAATTTCACCCTTCAAAGTCGCTTTGACAGGATATTATTTGATGATCTTGAAATTACCGATGCCACAGGATCAATTATCGTTGCCGATCAAACCGTGCAGATGAGTAATCTGAGGATGAATATGCTTGGGGGCTCCATGGTGCTCAACGGAACGTATGCTACCCATGATGTAACCAAGCCTCAGATTGATTTCAACCTTGACGTCAACAGCTTCGACATTGCCCAAACCTTTAATACCTTCAATACCTTTGCTCTTATCGCTCCCATTGGTAAACGGGCCAGTGGAAATTTCTCTGCCGGATTTGACCTGAGCTCGCTGCTGGATGAGAAGCTTGAGCCGGTTTTGCCAACCCTTGAGGGGGGAGGATCATTGAGCTCGTCGGCCCTTACCGTAGAAAATAGTCCAGCCCTGGTGGGACTTGCTGACAAATTGAAAATGGACAGGTTTAAGCAGGTGGAGGTAAATGATGTAAACGTCTCTTTTGAATTTAGCGACGGCAGGGTAGATGTAAAACCTTTTGATGTAAACCTGGGTGGATATACTGCTACGGTGAGCGGAAATCATGGCTTTGATCAAACCATTGATTATCTTATGGGCATGGCCATTCCACGGGAGCAATTTGGTGGTGCTGCCAACCAGGTACTCGATAATCTGCTGAGCCAGGCCTCAGATCGCGGGCTTAACTTAAGTGCCGGTGAGACGGTTAATGTGGGGATCGCTTTTACAGGAACTGTTTCCGATCCGCAAATAGGGCTTAACCTGGGGCAATCGGCTGAAGGGGGCAGGCAACAGATGCAGGATGCCATTGAAGATGCGGTGAGAGATGTGGTAGACGATGCCAGGGAACAGGCAGATGAAGCCATTGACGAGGCAAAGCAAGAGGTGGGCGCGGAGTTGGAGCAACGTGCATCACAGGTGTTGGAAGAAGCTGAAGAACAAGCTGCCAACATTAGAACTGAAGCGAAAAACAATGCTGATGAGGTACGTAAGGAGGCCAGAGAACAGGCCCAAAATCTGGAAGCGGAAGCCAGCGGGCCCATTGCTAAAGCAGCCGCCCGTCGTGCGGGAGAGCAACTGATTAAAACTGCCGACGAGACTGCAGCCCGATTGGAGCGCGAAGCCGATCAGCAAGCCACCAACCTGCTTAATGAAGCCAAACAGAGAGCTGAAAAGATAAGGCAGGGAGAAGAATAAACAATACATTCCTATTAGACGGTAAAAAGTCCGGCAGCGATAAGGATTCTTCGCTCCGGACTTTTCTGTGTTTTAATGAAAATGCTCGTGAGTTATCACGCATGGAGTTGGTTTATACCATCATAAAATCCTTTTCATTTACAATGTA
>JBEPXC010000325.1:0-3982 GCA_041642035.1 Sphingobacteriia bacterium | reverse complement strand
GCCATCATCCTGTTGATTCTCTTTTTAAGATCACAGGGATATATGAAGCAAATTAACGATGCACACTTTCATGATCTTGGAAGATATCTGTTTCGCTTTAGTATTGTATGGGGATATTTGTGGTTTATGCAATTCCTGATTTTATGGTATGCCAATATTCCGGAAGGAACAGTATATTATCAGCCCAGGTTTCTGGGAGAATGGCAGCCTGTTTTTTATGCGGAGCTGATCATAAACTTCTTTATCCCATTTATTGTCATGATGAGTGATGATTTTGGAAAAAAACCCAAAGTATTGTTATCTATTTCTATACTTTTACTTATTGGTCTTTGGCTCTCTCTTTATCAGCAAATATTTCCGGGGGCATACGGTCCCATGAAATTTGGTTTTATAGAAATAGGTATGTGGTTAGGATATGCAGGATTGTATTTAGGGGTGGTATTTTTTGCTCTGACCAAAGCCCCCTTGGTTGCCAGGAACCACCCCTATTTAGAGGAAAGCCTGCACCATCATCTTTAGTAATTTATCTTAGGTTGTGGTTATGAGAATTCAAGCAGGAAAAAAAAGACTGCTGAGAGGATTAATAGCAATAATATCTTCAGGTAAATAAAAGAAATAAATTATATCGGGAAAGAAAGACTTACACAACCCCTGAATCTCAAAACTTACACATTATGAAACATTTATTGATTGTTTTACTAAGTACATTTATAAGCCTGGCTGTTTCAGCCCAGGAACAGCAACGGGACAATGAACTCGAGATCGGCATCAACGAACACCTTGACGAATATCTTCCGGAAGATATTCAACTGATCAACACAGAAGGTGAAGAAGTGGATTTATATTCTCTTCTGGACAAGCCGACTGTATTGGCCATCGTATATTACCGCTGTCCGGGCATATGCAGCCCTTTTATGACCTCCGTTGCAGAGGTCGTTCAGAACAGCGATCTGGTATTAGGCGAAGACTATCAGATATTAAACATCAGTTTTGATCCTACGGAAGGTCCTGGTTTGGCAAAGGCCAATGAAAACAGCTATCATGCGTTGATAAAAAAGGATTTTGACCCTGAAGGCTGGAGGTTTTTCACCACCGATAGTACCAACTCACGCAAGCTTACCAATGCCGTAGGCTTTAATTACAAAAGACAGGGGCTCGATTTTTTGCATACCTCTGCCATGATCTTTGTGAGTGATGAGGGAAAGATTACCCGCTACCTGCATGGCACATACTTCATGGCCATGGATCTTAAGCTGGCCGTTGTTGAAACTGCTCAGGGCAAATCAGGTCCCAGCATGAGCAGATTATTATCTTATTGTTACTCTTATGATCCTGCAGGTCAGGCCTATGTTTTTAATGTTACCAAAGTAGCCGGAATAATCATAATCTTCTTCGCGCTTGTAATATTCCTTTTCCTGGTGCTAAAACCAAGGAAGAAAGTCACAAATTAAACTTAAAAATTTGTCATACAATGTCAGAAGCAACATCAACATCACAACACGTTAGTTTCCTTAAGCATCAAGGGAAATATAAAGGTATTCTGGGCTGGATATTTTCCACCGACCACAAGCGGGTAGGTTTGCTCTATTTGTATACCATGCTTGGGTTTTTCTCCGTGGCAGCTACCCTGGGTTTGCTCATGAAGATTGAGCTTATAGCCCCAGGCATCACTATTATGGGACCGCAGGCTTACAATTCTGTTTTTACTATGCATGGTATTATTATGATATTCGTAATAGTAGTGCCCGGTATACCTGTAGTATTCGGAAACTTCTTCCTTCCCCTACTTATTGGGGCCAAGGATGTAGCCTTTCCAAGGCTCAACCTGGCCTCCTGGTGGATATTCGTAATAGGGATATTGATTGTATTGTCATCGCAATTTGTTGGCGGATGGCCTGATACCGGATGGACCTTTTATGCACCTTACAGTTTTAAAACTCCTATAAATATCTTACCCGCCCTCTTTGGTGCCTTTGTAATGGGGTTTTCTTCTATTCTTACCGGCATCAACTTCATCGTAACCATGCATCGCTTGCGCGCCCCGGGTATGACATGGATGAAAATGCCCCTATTCCCATGGACTCTTTATGCCACGGCATGGATCCAGGTGCTGGCCACACCCGTGATCGGGATTACCCTTTTGCTAAACCTAATGGAAAGAGTATTGGGCATAGGCATTTTCGACCCTACCCTGGGTGGTGACCCCATCTTATATCAGCATCTTTTCTGGATATATTCTCATCCTGCCGTATATATTATGATTTTACCCGGCATGGGGGTAATCAGTGAAATATTGCCTGTTTTCTCAAGAAAAAGCATTTATGGCTATAAAGCCATTGTTCTTTCTTCTTTGGCCATTGCCTTTGTAGGATATTTCGTTTGGGGGCATCATATGTTTACCTCTGGAATGAGCGGTAGAGCATTGTATGCTTTTTCCTTTCTTACCTTTCTGGTTGCCATCCCTTCTGCAATTAAGGTATTCAACTGGGTTGCCACCATGCATAAAGGTTCGCTGGTTCTAAAAACGCCTCTATTCTGGTGCATCTCTTTCATATTCGTCTTTATGATCGGAGGATTCTCAGGATTGATTCTTGGCGCACTGGCTACTAATGTCCATTTGCATGACACCCATTTTGTAGTGGCACACTTTCATTTTATCGTCTTTGGTGGAACAGGCTTTTCTTTTATGGCTGCTTTACACTATTGGTTCCCTAAAATGTTTGGTCGCATGTATGATGCAAACTGGGCTAATATTGGTTGGGTAGTCTTTTTCAGTGGTTTCCTCACCTTGTATATGCCCATGTACCAACTTGGTATGGATGGAATGCCAAGAAGATATTACGATTATCTTCCTGAATTTCATGGTACAAATATAATTTCTTCCTTGGGTGCCATACTTATGATCTTTGGTGTAATAGTTATTTTCACCAACCTGGTTCGCTCTGCCCGTCATGGGAAAAAAGTTGTAGAGAAAAATCCATGGGGAGGTAAAACCCTTGAGTGGCAAACAGACACCCCTCCCACCCTTGAGAACTGGGAAGAAATACCAGAGGTAAAAGAACGTCCTTACGACTATAATTAATAGATACTATGGAAAATCAAGTTTTACATACTCACGTGCACCGCGACGACGAAGGCGATAAGCTTGGGATGTGGTTATTTATTTTTACCGAATTACTTTTATTTGGGATGTTATTTCTAATCTATTCGGTGTATCGTTATAGAAACCCCGTTGCATTTGAACTGGGAGGAAATGAACTGGATGTTTTTATCGGCACACTCAATACGGTAATACTTCTTATCAGCAGTGCTACAGTAGCCATGGCCATCACAGCCATTCAGAAAGGCAACAAAAAGATGGCACTAGTCTTTTTGTCTACCACCCTTATTATTGCTGTTATATTTTTGGTTAATAAATATTTTGAATGGGGTGCAAAAATAGAATATGGTCTGTATCCCGGAGGTGAGGCATTGCTCGAGCTGGGTCATGGTACCATTCTGTTCTTTGGATTGTATTATGTGATGTCGGGTATACACGCCCTGCACATTTTAATTGGCATCGGGTTGTTTATTTTTGTCTTTCGACAGATTCAAAAAGACAAGATACATTCGACCGACTACATTTGGCTGGAAAATACAGGCCTCTACTGGCATCTTGTTGACCTGATATGGATTTTCTTGTTCCCATTATTTTATTTAATTCATTAAAATCATTATACATGAGCCAGGAAAAAAAACATATAAGCAGTTATAAGTCTCACGCTTTTGTCTTATTGGCCCTGTTGGTGCTAACCTTTGCCACCGTGGCAATTACCACTGTTGAACTGGGGCCTTTAAACATTTTAGGCGCCATGCTCATTGCCGGCATCAAGGCTGCCATCGTATTGGGTTGGTTTATGCATCTCAGATTTGACGACAGAATATACGCCATCTTTACCGCATTCGTAATTGTACTGTTTTTATTGGTACTATTTGTTACCTT
>JBEPXC010000324.1:0-3993 GCA_041642035.1 Sphingobacteriia bacterium | reverse complement strand
CGGATGCTGATATCGTGCTTATGTTGCACTGCGTTTCCAAGCATCAAATCTTCCCAATTGGTAAAGGCCCCGTTTTGCCATGCATTATACATGATATCATCGTCAATTACAGCCTGGTAATTGATATCATCGGGCTCGCCAATTCCTGATTGCCCGTCATTGTATTTTGCCCAAAACCTAAGTTCTACCCATTCTTCAGGGCTATAGAGGTCAAAGTTCCTGGTAAACTGCTGAAAACCTACATAAGAATCAAGATTAATGCTTACTTCGCCATCTTCACCTCGCTTCGTGGTTATCAACACCACACCGTTGGAGGCTCGTGAACCATAGATTGCCTGTGATGATGCATCCTTAAGGATCTCTACCGATTCGATATCGTTTGCATTGAGGTCGTTTATGTGCGGAACGGTCATACCATCGACAATGTAAAGCGGTGACTGGCTGCTCGAGAGAGACCGGTTTCCACGTATGCGGATACTGGCAGCACCTCCGGGGCTGGCATCGGCTGTTGTAACATGAATACCTGCGGCTTGCCCTCTGAGCATTTCGGTGAGGTTTGCGGCAGGAAACCTGTTCAGTTCCTCGGAAGTAACAGAAACTACCGAACCGGTAAGATCGCTTCGTTTCATGCTGCCATATCCCACCACAACAAATTCATCCAGTAAATATTGATCGGAACTCATCGTTACATCAATACGCTCCTGATTGCTCACCACTCGTTTTTCACTGCGCATTCCTATATAGGTATACTCCAGCAAAGCACCCTGCTCAATCCCGGAAATCTGGTATTTCCCGTCTAAATCCGTAACACCACCATGGGTAGTGCCGCTTACAACTACCGTTACCCCGGGCAGTGGTTCACCCTGGGTGTCTACTACGGTACCGCGTATGGTCAGTGAACCATTCTGCCCCAGAACCGTAGTGGAAAAGAACAAAATCAACAATCCGGCTAAAAAAGCCAGGCCGATTAAATTAATCAAAACTCCAGTGACAGTCCGTGAAGTTTGTAAATCTTTTCTCATATATCCTGTTTTTGCTTCCATAAAGAAAATTGAGACAATTAATAAGTAAATTTTAGGTAATATATTTTTCAATGAGATGTCCAAAGTTAGGTTTTGCTTTGTAAGAGAAATAAAAACAAGAGGGCAAACAGGGTTCACTTTATGAGGTAGAACCTCTTTGGGAATACTAAACCCGGATCATAACACACGTATCCATCTGACCATATGACCCTTAACTCCAAAGCATATGATACCCTTTTCCAGTCTTGAGAAAAGACCTTAAGAGTCCCATTTTATAAAATGGAAATCATATTCGCACAATAGTGAAGGATAATTTCAGCGGATAAAGAAGTTGGAAAACAGAGCTTTACATTACATCCTGACTTTCTTCCTTTACCTGTCCCTGGTATTCCAAGGGGGTTTGGCCGGTTAGTTTTTTAAAGGCCCGGTAAAAGGATGTTTTTGAACTGAAACCACATTGTTGAGCAATGGCTACATGGGTATATTTCGAATAGGAAGTATCATGCATGCATTTTTTAACCGCATCGATGCGATACCCATTGATAAACTCATAAAAACTCTGGTTAAGATTCTGGTTGATTACCTGTGAAATGTCGTGAGGTGAGCAATCGATCATACTGGCAAGATCACTGAGCTTAAGATCAGCATTCAGGTAAGACTTGTTCTCCTCTATATATTTAATCAGCAGCATTTCAATCTCTTTACGCCGCTGGCTGCTTAAATGTGAGGAAACATATCGTACATTCTCTTTCCCCTTGACTTGAAGGTTTTCATTTTTATGCTCCAGCTGAAGAAGATGCAAACGGTATCGCAATTTCCTGAAAAGTGAAATTACAAACCACAGAACGGCAAGAATTACAACGACCACAAGTGCTATAAAAGCAGTCTTCTGATAGAAATGAGGTTTTACAACGATCTCTAAAAAAGAGATCTCAGCTTGTTCCACCGTATTGCCGGTAGTGAGAAAAACCTCAAAGGTGTAGCTCCCTGGTTTCAGATCAGAAAAGGTGACCATATTGTCAGTAGTGTATTGCCATTCATCATTTTTACCACCTAAGCGGTAAGCATATTCATTATCTGCGGGATTATGATAGTTTAGAGCCACAAACCTGAAACCAATACTTTTTTGCTCCCCCTTGATTTCAATTTCAGGAGACTGCTGAAACAACACCCCTTTTTGAAGGAATTTTTGCCCGGAAACGTATAGGTCGGTGAGCACCACCTTCTCATTGCTTTTTTTACCCACTAAGCTGTCGGGATAAAAACTTACGAGCCCTTTCTCACTCCCAAACCATAGCTTACCATTGTTGCGGTACTCATTTACCACCGCATTACGATTAAACACAAGACTGGGAAGCCCATCCGACAACGTATATCGGGCAAAAGACCCGATATTTCGGTCGTAACGGCAAAGTCCCTTGTGTGTTGAGATCCAGAAAACATTTTCGGGGGCTTCTGTAATAGCTGTAATCAAATTGCTGGGCAATCCTTCTGCTGTGGTAAATACATTAACCTGTTTTAAATCACGGCTAATTTCAATTAAGCCACTGCCTTCAGTAGGAACCCAGATATTGCCTGAATAATCCTCATAAAAGGAAACTGCTTTATGGGATGACAAATCAGTGTCAAGAACAAGGGGCACGATATCATCAGATTCTGGATTATAAACCACCACACCTGCTGATACCGACCCTGTCCATATTCTCCCTGAAGAGTCGTGCATCAAAGCAATCAGCAGGTTATTCACCAGCCCGGAAGTATATTCAGAAAAATGCCTTAACTCCCCGCTCTGAGCATTTATGCGCGAAAGTCCTTCAAGACCTCCAATCCAAAGATTGCCATTATGATCAATATCAAATCCATAGATAGACCCGCGCTGGAATGCCCCTTCATCACGAAATTTCTTAAGTCCTCCTGATGAGGGATCATAAAGACTTATACCACCCCTGAAGGTTCCTACAAAGATATGATCATTAAAATTACCCAGAGCCAGTACTACATTGGAACGCATCTGTTGGCTTAACTGGTTGTTAAAAAAACGGTTGCCTTTTAAAGGATCAAGAACGATCAATCCATTCCCATCGGTACCAATATATTTGGTGCCCAATGAATCAAAATAAAGTGAGCGGATATTATTCTCCCCAATAAAAACACCGTTTTCGACAATGGAAACATGAAAATTATCATTCCTTCCGGAGCGGTAATTGACTCCCCCGGTGTAGGTTCCGATCCAGTATCTGCCACTGTCTTCTATATGCAAAGAATAAACCGCGTTTGAATTAAGCGAACCAGGAATAGAAATATCCTGAACACAGGAGTTGATTTTACCTGTTTGAGTATCCAGTATTACCAGACCATTTCCGTCGGTTCCTATAAAGAGCCTTCCGTCGCTTTTGTAAGAAAGAGACAGAATATAGTTGCTGCCAACATTGGTAAAAGGACGGAATGTTTTTAATTGCTTATCAAAAATGAATAATCCGCGTGTCTGGGTTCCCAGAACAATATCATCCTCAATCATTGTTATGGAAGAGAAATTATTAAAGACTGCAGATGGATCTGCATTGTTATAGGTGGTTATAGCAAAGTCATCCAGCCTGAATTCAACCAGTGCTCCCGATGTTGAAATCCACACGCGATGACCCGCCGGGTCATATACGGCACCGGTAATCCTAACAGGCCCCTCGCTTTCGTTGATCTCAATCGTCTGTGATTCAAATGTGGTAATATTGACAATAGAAATACCCGTCGAGGTTCCGGCCAGGATAAGCGAATCACCGGGTAGAGCCAACAGGGCCGTAACTGCAGGGTCATCCACATTGAGCGATATATTTTCAAACATGGGAGAGAAATAGTCCCAATATAATAACCCCTTTTCCGTACCAATCCAAAGATGGTTGCTGCTGTCGTTGGCAATGCAGTTAACCCTGAGGTGGGGGGTGGGAAATTTGTGGGCATAAGATCTTATCTCAAC
>JBEPXC010000323.1:0-4053 GCA_041642035.1 Sphingobacteriia bacterium | reverse complement strand
ACGAAGGAAAGAGATGTCTGCTTATTAAAGGCGATATCCGTAGCCCACAATTCTGTGAACAGGTGGTTGATAAAACCGCCAAGGAGTTTGGCAGGATCAATATACTTATGAATCATGCCGGAGAACAGCATCCCGCTAAAGGAATGGAAGAGCTCGATTTTACGGTGATGCAGAAAACCTTCGAGACAAATATCTTTGCCATGTATTACCTTACCAAGCCATGTCTGAAGCACATGAAAGAAGGTGATGCCATTATTACCACCACGAGTGTAACAGCCTATAAAGGCAGTGCGAGATTTTTAGATTATTCCGCTACCAATGGAGCCATTACCTCTTTTACACGTTCATTGGCCCGCAATCTTGCACAGAAGAAGATTAGGGTAAATGGAGTAGCTCCCGGTCCGATATGGACGCCCCTGATTCCTGCAAGTTTTACGGAGGAGGAGGTGGAGAAGTTTGGAAAAAACGTTCCTATGGAACGTCCGGGGCAGCCCTGTGAGGTGGCACCAGCCTATGTTTTTCTGGCATCAGAAGATTCTTCCTACATGACCGGGCAAGTATTGCATCCCAATGGTGGAATGACCATGTCCAGTTGAGGTAAGGCATGGGGATGGTTTTATTGGATCTTTTTACTATTCATAAAGGGTATGCTTTGGCTTACCCCTTATGAGTTATTGCAGCCCGGGATTCATTCATTCCTTTTCATTATTCATTTATCAATGCGGTATCCATTCGGGGAGAGGGCGTTGCAGGGATATTTATTCTGTTGATACTCATAAGGAAGTTATCTTTGCGCAGACCTGAGGTATGATACTGCCAGTTGATGTTGCATACATGCTCCAGGGTCATTTTCAAGAGGGTGAAATCACAAGGCTTCTTAAAAAAAATATTTGCCCCATTAATCAATACTTCTTCTTTTTGTTTCTCTGAGCCTGATGAAGAATAAATGGCAATGGAGCAGTCCTGGAATCTTTTATTCCTGCGGATTTCAGAAAGGCATATCAATCCATTTTTTTGTGGCAGAGCAAGATCCATGAAGATGATGTCGGGGACATGAATGTTTGGTTGATCAAGATAATCGTTCAATTGATGGCCATCGCTTACTTTGGTTAGAACAGTTCTGATTTTGATAGACCTAAGTGCTTGGGTAAATAATTGCTGACAATGATAGTCGCTGTCAGCAAGGAGTATATGTAGTGCATCTTTATTCATATTGATGGGAATTGTGTTGTTATACAATAGGATTTATGATTAGGGTTGTGTTTCCTAATCCCTGGTTGTAGGATAGGCGTTCTCATATTCATTTCTTCTTTCGATAATTTTTTGAAAGAGGGTAGGGGTAAGTCCGGTGATTTTTTTAAACTGATTGGATAAATGAGCAACACTGCTGTAATTAAGCTTCCAGGCGACCTCGCTGAAGGTCATTTTTTCTTCAATGATCAATTGTTTCACTCGTTCAATCCTGATTAATATCATGAAGTTTTCGATAGAGGTAAAGGTTTGGTCAGAGAATATTTTGGATAAATAACTATAGCTCAGGTTCATCTTACTGGAGATGTATTCTGACATTTTGGAGTAGTGTGGCCGTTCATCATTATAAATCATTTCTACAATCAAATACTTGATTTGTTGTACAATGGCATTTCTGGGATTGTCAATAATCTCTATCCCGTACTTTTTTAGTGTGTTTTCCAGTTTTTTGTATTGGGCTGGCGAAATCTCATCAAGTATTTCCACGTTGCCCATGCTGGTTATTTCGAATGGAATACCCAGTTTCTGCAGATTTTCCTGAACAATAACCTTACATGCAAGATGAATGTCATATTTGATGTTTAATTTCATATCGGACAGCTAAAAAGCATGGAGCATAAGAAAAGAGTTTCCCCTGGCATTAAATATACCTCAGGTGGCCATCAAAAGTCTAAATTCATGCCATTTTACATAAATTGCTTTTTAGGGATCGGGAGGATGAAAATGATTTGAAGGAATTAATAAGAGTAAAACGTTGATTAATCGATTGACATCAAGTAGATTGATCTCGCATGAGGTTTGGTTGTCAAAGATTGTTTACATGGATCTTTTTTATTGTCTGAGGAAGGTTAAAGGGGGGTAAATGATGAAATATTACACAGGTTTAATGAATTTTTACCCCACCAATGATTTTAAAGCTTGAGGTTCAGGATGGGCGAAAAACTTTATAAGTATTTAAAAATAAGATGAATGTCAACTTCGTTGAGCAGGATATTGAAAGAAAAAATATAAAAATATAAACATGAATGACCCCATGCATGGGGCCATTCATGTTGGTCATAGTTGATTGGTTGAAAAGAATACATTAAGCTATTGCATGTTTAACCTGGATGCACTACATGTAAACATCATAGCCATACCTGCGCCATTCTTCATCAAAATAGGCAGCATCTTCTTCATTACGCAGTTTAACACCAACCACAATATGACCCTCTTTGATTCCTCTTTCATATTTTTCGGCTCTTTCCTTAGGTATACCCGCTCCTACCAACGCACCTACTATTCCGCCCGTAATGCCTCCTGCACCTGCACCAGCCAATCCTGCTGCCAATGGACCGGCAATAACAAATCCCAAACCGGGAATTATCACGCTTGTACCTATTGCAGCAATGATACCCGTGGCTGCTCCTACGGCTCCACCTATTGCTGAGCCTGTTCCTGCACCTTCCTTCGCCTTATTACCAAATTTGGACTCTCCCACCTTTTCATGTTCTTTGAAGTATTTTTTCATACTATCTTCCGACATGATTACATTGATCTCATCATCTGTATAACCTCTGTCACGCAGGTTGTTATATGCACGTTCGGCGCTTTCAATATCCCTGAAAGTTCCGGTAAGAAATCTTGTGTTCGTTTGCATCATTGTGTATTTTAAATTAAAAAAACATCATTTAAATTGTAATACTGATGCAAATATAGTGTTGCATGCTGTATCATGTATTACACAATTTCTGATTTGTTTTACATGATTACACCTATTATGACTCAAACGTGGTATTAAGTACTATACATTGTACCCCATTCATTAATACGGGTAAAGTTTAAGAGAAATGTTATGGCCTGTATTGCCAACAAACGGGTTAAAACCCACTTAAGGAGCTACCCGCTGGTTTTTCTATCCTTTCTTTTTCTCCAGCATTTCAATCTCATCAATTGATCTCTCATAGAGCCCTGCGTAATCATCGGGTGCAAGTATTCTTAGGGTAAACCGTTTCACTTCGTCATCCTGAAATTTATGGGGTATCATGGGAACGGAGGTATATACCCGGGGGTCATTTTTCAGTTTAATGGAATAGGTCTCCATTTTCTTTGCATTTTGAACAAGGATATCATAGTAAGAATTAATAATCTTTTCTTTGTCTTTCATAGTGGTAATATTTTGAATTAAAAGATATTTATATTTCAAAAAATATGCCTTAAAGCAAGGCCGCATCTTGATGCTTTACATCAGGTAAAAAGGCCTTTTTATTTTTAAAAAGCTTCCATACGTATAATCTGTAAAATGTTCTTGTGGAAAATATTGCTCACTATGGCGGGAAATTCCGCAATTTGCTAAGGCTGATTATCTCCTTTTTTTTCTGCGTGCGACCAATATCTTCCTGGGGTCGGTTGATCCCGGGATCTTATCGAAATCACCCCGAAGGATTTTTATGGCATCTATTTCTTCATTGATTTCTGCTATGGTTATCACCCCCATTTTTCTGAAAAGAATCAATGGAGGACAGTATCCTCTTACACTAGGTTGCAATAAGAATTCTGCCACAGTGCCTGTTAAAAACAATCAACGATTCGGGTGAACCTGATGATGATGCCCGGGCTAAAGCATTTGGTGTTGTGATATTGTGTAATAGTTGGCAGCAATGATATAATCCAAACAGGATGATAGGAAAACAATAGATTGGATGATGACAAGAAAAGAGATTGCAATATTTGCCAAATTAGAAACAAATTACTGTAAACCCTGGTCAAGAGTGATATTATGTAAGATAATCACAAAATTTTGTAAGGGCAATACTGCGCTGC
>JBEPXC010000322.1:0-4063 GCA_041642035.1 Sphingobacteriia bacterium | reverse complement strand
AGGTATCCATTCGGGGATAGCATGATCAGGGGCATTGGGGTCGAGGGTATGAAAAAACCTTCCTGTCCATGATTGCCATTTTATACCTAGCAGCTCTTCTGCCTTTTTTCGTTGTGCCGGGAGCGTAGGAGGAGCAAGAAAAATAAACTCGGCAAGAACCGGGTGATTCATTGAAAGCATATATTCAATAAACAACAATTCCTCCCATTCAAGGCCTCCATATATCATTTCTATTCGTCCACTATCCGTGTTTGAAACCGGCCATTCACTAGAATATACGCCATAATTATCGGCAAAATAGGCAACATGATATTCAAGGGCCAGTCGTTGTATTTCAAGGGGGTTGAGCTTACTCAGATCTCTGATGGTATAGTTCGGTTCATCAGAAGGGAAAAAACCATAGTAATCAAGATTTGCATCATAATTCTTACCGTTGGGTTTAACAAATCTGTAATGTTTCATCACCCAGTTAATGGCCCGGCTCTCAATCTTTTCGCTGGTATAAGAAGATTTGTCCATAATAAACACCGACATAGGAAGAGGCGTGGTGAGCAACCAGGATAACCATAAAATAATGGGTATACCCAGGATGATCATTAAAATCCCCAATAAAGCCTTTTGTCTTTTCTTCACTCCTTATTTGTATTGGATTATTAAATATCTTTTACTGCCCTCATTTGGACCCTTCCTACATTTAAGCACTGGTAAAAATATCTTTCAAATGTGGTGCAAAAAAACTAAGAATGCATTAAAGATAGTAAAACATATTAAATGTGTTTAACCAAAGAACATGAAATTTAACGGTTTTTTTTTGTATCCATATTAAATTATCTTTAACAGAGTATTAACTAAGGTTTAAATTTGCTGATTTTTAGCACCTAAGAGAGTATAATCCCTTGAGCGAAGAGAAATATACTTACCTTTGTTACAGATATCCAATCATGCTCTTATGTATAAGTAGACTAATGAACAACAGTGACTACAAAATTCTTCTGGTTGATGATGAACCAGACATCCTTGAATTTATGGGATATAATCTGAAGAAGGAAGGCTACCAGGTTTTCACTCAGAACAACGGCCGAAGTGCCATAGAAGCGGCCAAAACCATAGAACCTCACCTGATCATTCTTGATGTTATGATGCCTCAGATGGATGGCATGGAGACCTGCAAAGAATTAAAGAAGATTCCCTCTCTGGAAAATACCATTATTATTTTTCTCACTGCACGCAGTGAAGATTATTCTCAGATGGCTGGCTTTGACGCTGGTGCAGATGACTATGTATCCAAACCCATCAAGCCGACCTTGCTGATAAGCCGTATCAAAGCCCTTTTAAGAAGACACTCCCTTACAGCCATGGCTGAAAATGGAAACAGTATCGAAGCTGGCGGCATTACCATCGATAGAGAACGCTATGTGATTATAAAATCTGGAAAGGAGATTGTACTCCCCAAGAAAGAATTTGAACTCCTTACCTTGCTTACTTCCAAACCCAATAAAGTCTTTAGCAGAGAAGAAATATTTTCAAAAGTATGGGGCAACAATGTAGTAGTAGGCGATCGCACTATTGATGTGCATGTACGCAAACTAAGAGAAAAAATCGGCATGGAGTTTATCAAAACAGTAAAAGGGGTTGGTTATAAATTCGAAGTCTGATTGTGCCTATGAATCTTTCCACTTCCCAGCGCTTGTCTTTTTGGGCATCTTTTGCCGTTATGCTGGGCTTCTCTGTAATATATACCCTGGCCAGTTTTTTTTCACCCGCCAAGTGGAATTTCGGTGTGTTTATCATCACCAACATTCTTATTTTTCCCGTTTCGTTTATCATTTATAAATTTATTCTCGATAAGTTTATTTACGAAAAAATCAGGCTGATTTATAAAACCATACACCAGTTAAAGACCCCACGTAAACAGCAGAAGACAGTTATACTGAACAAAAAAGACATTATCGACCAAACCAATCTTGAAGTAGTAGAATGGGCTCAGACCAAGGTGAGGGAGGTGGATGACCTGAAAAAGCTTGAAGCCTATCGGCGTGAGTTTTTGGGTAATGTATCTCATGAACTAAAAACACCAATTTTTAATATCCAGGGATATGTGCTTACTTTACTCGATGGAGGACTGGACGACCCACAGATCAATCGGAAATACCTTGAGAGAACGGAAAAAAGCATTGATAGAATGATTTCTATCATTGAAGATCTTGAAGCCATCTCAAAGTTTGAAGCCGGGGAAATGAAACTCCGCATGGATCATTTCGACATTGTTGCCTTATGCATGGAAGTGATGGACCTGCTGGAGATAAAAGCCGAGAAGAAGAAAATAAACCTGTATATGGCCCATCACTACGATTCGCCAATCATTGTATATGCCGACCGGCAACGAATTCAGCAGGTACTTACCAATCTGATTGTAAACTCCATCAAGTATGGGACCGAGAATGGGCGCACCAAAATTAGCTTCTTTGATATGGACGAGAACATACTTGTAGAAGTCACCGATAGCGGAACAGGTATACCCAGGGAGGAATTACCAAGGGTTTTTGAGAGATTTTACCGCGGAGACCGAAGCAGAGCCCGCAAAACCGGTGAAGGTGGATCAGGTCTTGGATTGGCCATTGTAAAACATATTATAGAAGCCCACAACCAGACCATTAACGTAAGAAGCACCCTGGGTGTAGGGTCTACTTTTGCTTTCACCCTTACCAAAGGAAAACTACCCACTACCCTTACCAAACGGCCTACATTTATCTTTTAATCGCGGACTATATTTAAATCTTGATCACCATACCGGATAATTTAACCTACATTTATCGACCACCTGTTGATAAATTTATTTAAATGCCTTGCAATGCATTGGAAATTAATTTTATTTTTACAGCAAATAATATTGATCATTTTCCTTAACAATTCCTTAACATAAATCTAAGAAAAAGATAATTCCCAAATCGCGCCTTAATCATAGTCTGTTGGTTAATTTTGCAGTTTGTCAGGTCCTACGAAATAACTTTTTTCTTTTGCCGCTTTATTTAACAACAAACAAAACTAATTAAACAAATTTAACTAAAATGAAGAAAATTAAATTATTGTTCCTAGTGATGGGTTTATTCCTTTTTTCGGGTATGAGCCAAAACCTAAATGCCCAGGGTGTCACAGTTACGGGTATTGTGAAGGATCAACAATCTGGCTTAACTCTTCCGGGGGCCAGTATAGTTGAAGAAGGCACCAATAATGGAACCATTTCTGACGCCAACGGGGCATTTGAATTGACTACGCGTGCTTCAAGCGGAAGTATCCTGGTTTCCTTTGTAGGTTACCAACCCGCAAGCGTTCCGTTTACCAGTAGTTCATCAGACCTTGGTACTATTGATATGACAGCCAGTCTTGAGCTTGGAGAAGTCATAATCGTAGCCGGTGTTGTTGACTTTGCCAGGGTGAGAGAAACTCCGGTGGCAGTTTCATCCATAGGACCTGCGGAAATTGCTCAAAAAGTGGGCAATCTTGAATTCCCTGAAATTATGAACAGGACTCCCGGTGTTTATGCCACCAAACAAGCAGGTGGTTATGGAGATTCTCGTATAAGTCTTAGAGGTTTCGACCAAAGAAACACCTCGTTCCTGATTAATGGTCAACCCGTTAATGATATGGAAAACGGTTGGGTATACTGGTCCAACTGGCAGGGCTTAACCGATGTGGCAAGTGGTATCCAGATTCAGAGAGGTTTGGGAGCTTCAAGATTGGCAGTTCCTTCTGTTGGAGGTACTGTTTCAATCTTTACAAAAGCAGCCAGAAAAGAAACAGGCGGTATGGTGTCTCAAATAATGGGTAACGATGGCTATCTAAAAACTGCTGTTGCCTATAATACCGGTATAAATGAATCGGGCTGGGCTTCTTCTTTTCTCTTCTCCAGGTGGGCTGGTGATGGTTATGCTTATGGAACTTCAGGAGAAGGATATACCTATTTTGCAGCTGTTGGTTATGAGCCGGAAGGTTCCAAACACGCCCTTAACTTGTCTGTTCTGGGAGCCGGACAATGGCACCATCAGAGATCTTCCTGGGTATC
>JBEPXC010000321.1:0-4074 GCA_041642035.1 Sphingobacteriia bacterium | reverse complement strand
CTAAGGGAACTTTTTAAAAGTTTTATTTTTTTATTCAACATATGTCGGCGTACCATCTGGTATACCTTGTCCGATATATTTTTTTCAGAATCGGTATGAGAAATATAATCTGATGATGCATAATAGCCAGGCAATTCATCAGAAGAAGGCCGTGGATTGGTAAACACAAACCCGCATTGCTGGCAGCGTACAATCGTAAAATGCTTGTTAGAAATCAGATAATCCCTGGGTTGCACAATGGGTGAAAAACTACCTGCCCCACAGAGCTCACATTCCTTAAGTATTTCCATGTAAAAAATTTGATAATTAGTTAATTACCCTAAAAAATATTTTAAATTTGATTAAAAAAATCATTGTTTCTCAACACCCCGTTATGTTTCACGTGAAACATTAATTACATCCACGGATCCCAGTAATAGAAATGCATGGCTTCTGAATATTTTATTTTGCACTATAAAATGATATGGTCTTTATAGTCTATATAACTTGATGAATAACTATTTTTTAACACTGTTTCACGTGAAACATTGTTTAAGTGAACTAAACAATATAAATATATTGTGCCTTAGTAAAAATGCAATAAAAACAGTTTGGATTGTGCTCATACTTACGTTTCACGTGAAACATTAATAAACCTACAATACAAATCACCCTTTATCACTTCTTAATCTTAAGCTCCAATATGAATTAATAAAACAGAAATATCACTGGGATTGATGCCACTTATACGCGCTGCTTGCCCAATGGTCCGTGGTCGAATCTTTTGCAATTTTTCCCTTCCTTCAAAACTAATAGCCTTCAGTAGGCTATAATCGAAATCCTCTCTCAAATTTGTGTTTTCTAACCTACTGATTTTTTCGGCCATCTCCTTCTCCCGGTCTAAATAACCCTTATACTTGATAAGAATTTCATTGCTTAATATGGCTTCCTCAAATAAAGGCTGTTCTATGACATCCTGAAGAGTGTCCTTAAATCCTTTCACATGGCTAATTAATCCATTCAATTCAACTTCGGGGCGAAGTAGTATTTGTCTTAAGGAGGATTTAATGGTAATAGGACTGCTGTTCTTTTCATTAAGATAAGGATTAACTTCGTCGGGATGGATTTTATATGTATTGATCTGCTGATCAATCTTGCTAATGAGATATTCCTTCTCAAGCAGACGATCAAACCTCTCTTTGCTGGCAAGACCCAAGTCATAACCATAACGTGTCAAACGTGTATCTGCATTGTCCTGCCGTAGTAAAATCCTGAACTCTGCTCTACTGGTAAACATGCGATAAGGTTCGTTGGTTCCTTTGGTTATTAAGTCGTCAATCAAAACACCAATGTAAGCCTCACTTCGTTTAAGTATAAAGGGAGATTCCTTCCGAATCTTTAAATGAGCATTGATTCCGGCCATTAAACCCTGGCATGCTGCTTCTTCATACCCGGTAGTACCATTTACCTGGCCAGCAAAATATAAATTTTCTATTACTCGGCTCTCTAACGTTAGCGACAACTGTGTGGGAGGAAAATAATCATACTCTATCGCATAGCCGGGTTTAAGAATACGAGCTTTTTTAAAGCCTTGTATGTTTTGTAAAGCTTCGTACTGAATAGATAAAGCTAAACTGCTTGAAAATCCGTTTACATAATATTCAATGCTGTTCCACCCTTCGGGTTCTACAAACAATTGATGACGGTTCTTATCACTGAACCTTTCAATCTTGTCCTCTATACTGGGGCAATACCTGGGCCCACTACCCTGTATACGTCCGGAAAATAATGGAGAGTCATCAAATCCTGTTCTTAATATATCATGTACCTTTTCATCGGTATAGGCCAGGTAACAGGGCTTCTGGTTAACTAAGGGTGTTGTATCCAAAAAGGAAAATTTCTGAGGGTTCTCATCCCCTGGCTGTATGAGTAACTGAGAAAAATCAATGGATCTTCCGTCTACACGGACAGGTGTTCCTGTTTTGAGACGATCGTTATCTATACCAAACGATTTAAGATTCTGAGTAAATCCATTGCTGGGAGCTTCGCCCAATCGTCCTCCCTCAAAGGAATTTTTTCCAATATGGATGCTCCCGTTAAGAAAAGTACCCGTGGTAACAATAATCGCTTTGGCAAAAAATTCTACCCCATGATGCGTTTTAACGCCAATGACCTTTGAATCTTTTTCTATAATACCTGAAACACTATCCTGCCAGAAATCCAGATTCTCTATTTCTTCCAGCATGCTGCGCCACTTTTGTGAAAACAGCATACGGTCACTTTGTGCCCGGGGACTCCACATGGCAGGGCCCTTGCTCCTGTTGAGCATTCTGAATTGTATCATAGTTTCGTCGGTAACAATACCCGACAAACCACCCAGTGCGTCAATTTCGCGCACAATTTGTCCTTTAGCAATACCGCCCATGGCAGGATTGCAAGACATTTGTGCAATGGTAGACAGATTCATGGTAATCAATAATACCTTTGAACCCATCCTGGCAGCAGAAGCGGCGGCCTCACAACCAGCGTGGCCACCGCCTACCACAATAATATCGTAAGAGGAAAACATATATATAAGGGTAAGAAAATAAACGACAAAATTAACTATGAAATTACTAAAAATCAATCAATTCCAGGTAATGATTTTCTTTTTCACGCATAGTCTGTTTTTGACGGGTGGTTTTATCCTTGTAACCACAAATGTGCAATACTCCATGGGCAAGAACGCGCGATAATTCATGTATGAATTCAACTTCGAATTGCTTGGCATTCTCCTCTACCCTCTCGATACTTATAAAAATATCTCCCGAAATATCACCAAAATCCTCGGAGTAATCGAATGTAATAATGTCTGTTAATGTATCATGACTAAGATAAGTCTTATTCATTTCAAGAAGGTATGCATCACTGCAGAGGATATAATTGAGCATACCGGGAGTTTTACGCTCAGAGTTTATTACATCAAAAATCCATTTCCTGAATTTATCTTCAGGAAATGGAAATAGATCAATGTCCTGGAATACGAAAGTAATTGAATCAGGAGTTGTCAACGCAAAAGTCCATTAAGTGGTTTTGTACAGAAAAACATTTTTAAAATAATTTTCTAAATGCTGCTTACGCTCCAGGGTAAGAGAATAGTTTATACTGCTGATATAAAAAACCAATTCAATAGTACTGCCGCGGTCGAAAAAGTTGAGCTCATCCACCAGCATTTTAATTACGAGGATACCTCGTTTCCCATTATTATCTTCAGGTAAATCTTCGATGTTTGTATCGATATACTGCTGATAATCAAATCCTTCCCCTTCATCTTTCACTACAAAGTGTAATCCTTTCTGATCTGAAAAAAAGGAAACATCTATCCAGGCATCAGGATTGTAATCGTTGCCGTGTATTCTGGCATTAAAATAAGCTTCATTCAGAGCCAGTTGAATATTGCTGTAATACGTATTGATGATGTTATACTCATAACAGATATCTTCAACAAAAGCTTCTAAAACATGAATCCCTTCGCCGGAAGATTTTACCCGAACATTTCGTTTATTTTCAATCATTTCTTTTTTTATTCTTGTACATTAAGGAAATATAATTCTACCAATGATTTATAGTAGGGTTTAAATTCAGGGGGCAAACTTTTCAACATGTCGATTGCCCGGTTTGTATTCCTATTATACTCAAAAAATTCCTTCGGGTTACTATATTCATAAAATTTAGCAGTCTCTCCTACCCTTCTTTCTTCCTGTTCTCTTTCCATCAGTGCTTTCTCATGTTCGAGCAAACGCGTAACAATTTTTTGCTGTCTTAAATGGGTCTGTCTGGAAATCCTGTTGGTAACAATATCTAATTCTGTTCGTTCCATTTCACGCATCAATTCATCAAGTTCTCCTGTAGATTCACCATCACCACCCAATTGGTTCTTAAGCTCTCCGAGTCTTTTTCGAATAGCCTCCTGCTCAGCGGCCATACGAGCCAATTGTTCACTCATACCCATGGAAGGTTTACCACTCTCTCCGGGCATTTGTTGATGACCTTCACGAAGCTGCTCAAGCATTTTATTCATTTGCTCCTGCATTTGTCGCAAATCCTGCATTCCTT
>JBEPXC010000320.1:0-4097 GCA_041642035.1 Sphingobacteriia bacterium | reverse complement strand
ATCATTTTATTATGGCTACCTTATAGCTAAGAAATGGTTTAATCAGGAAATAATTGTAAATTTCAAGCATGGTTAAACACCTGCGGATTTCTTCTCTTTTCTGAAATAGATTGTCAAATAGTAAATATGTGAAGATTACCTAATCCTGTTAGTGATATCTAAATAGACATATAATGCTTAGCATATATTACAAAGGATTTGATGGTGAATTGATTTATATAACTAAGAGATTTTTAACAATAGATATTAATGAGAGATAAATGGATTCTTATTCTTGGTATTCCCATTCTGGGGTTTTTAATGCCAATGATTTTCAACAAATTCAGCATAGACTTTCTTTTTAATGAAGGCTACAGGAACACTGTTATGAGTATTGCCACTACCATTGCTATATGGCTGGGGATACGCAGCATCGTGATTTACCTATGGCATCACTATCCCTGGGAAAAGAACCCTATAAAGCATTTGATCTATGAGATAATACTTGTTTTCAGCTACACTATGCTGATAGGTTTTTTAAATTATATAATTTATCAGTACACCAGTTTTGTGGAAATGGAAGAAAATTTAGACCTGGGTATTTCTATTACAATCACCCTGTTAATCACTTTTTTTATTACCAGTCTGCACGAAGCATGGTTCTTTTTCAACCAATGGAATATCAGTCTGGTAAAAGCCCAGACTCTTGAAAAGGAAAATATTATATCACAATACGAAACCCTCAAGACGCAAATCAATCCTCATTTTTTGTTTAATACTCTCAACACCATCACCATTCTTATAGAGGAAAGCCCACAGATGGCCGTAAAATATGTTGGCAAAACCGCTGATTTTCTACGTGGGATATTGAGCATGAAAGACAAAGAGGTCATTAAGCTGGAAGAAGAAATGGGTATGATCGAAACTTTTTTCGATTTACAAAAGGAGCGCTATGGCCAGAACCTGCATGTTGATATAAAGCTATCGCCGGCCAGCCTGCTAAAGAATATCCCGCCCCTGGCTCTTCAAATGCTAATAGAAAATGCCATTAAGCACAACATCATTTCAGCAGAAAAGCCTTTGTATATACAAATATCGGATGAGGATGCCAGGGTCCTTTCAGTAAGCAATAACCTTCAAAAGAAGAAACAGGAAAATCTGTCCAATGGTATCGGTTTGCAAAACATACAAAAACGGTATTCATTCCTTTCTGACAGCAAAATAGAAATCATAGAGAATGAGCAGGTTTTTAAAGTAACGTTACCCTTGCTGAAGAACAGCTGAACCAACAGTGTATATTCGGATTAGCTACCTTTTTTTCTGGCTCTTATCTCTCCCGGAAGAATACAGTTGAACACAAACCGATTGACGGGTGTAGCTATGCCTAGTTTTTCGCCCAGTTTTACTGCAGTTCCGTTTTGGTAATAAATTTCAGAAGGTTTTCCCTCCATCACGTCGCGGGTAAGCGAGGATGTTGAATCATAAGGAAATGAATCAATAAAGGATATAGTTTGAAGCACAAAATCGGGCTCAATATTAATATTTTGACGCCGTGAAAGGCTGTAGATTTCGTTCAACAGGTCAATCATCATCTGGCGGGTTTGTGGTATATCCCGTATTTCGCCATAGGTGGCATTAGCAACAGCCAACAATCCGCTGACACAGATGGCAATGAACTTTTTCCACAATTCAGCATCCATATCCATAGAAATCTCATTTTTGATAGTTGCTTTGTCAAAGAAGCCCTTTAACTGGTGCAAACGGGAGGAATCTGATTTATCCTTTTCACCAAAAATAATTATAGGATTTACACCAAAATGGTTGATTACTCCAGGAGCTTCAATTTTGCTGATTATTCGGCACAAACCAGATACAATATGCTTCGGATTGATCGATTCGGCAAGTTCATCAAAGGCAAGTATACCATTTTGCAGGGGCAGCACGATGGTGTTATCGTGCAGGAGACTCTTCAATTGATCCCTGACATCCTGGATTTGCCATGCCTTAAGGCCAATAATCACCAGGTCGACAGGATTTATTTTACTGATTTGTTCCCTGATCTTCAGGTTATTCACCTGAAAATCGCCCTCTATACTTTTAATGACCAGACCGTTGTTTCTCATGGCGGCAGCATGCTCTCCACGCGCCAAAAAAGTAACATCATATCCGGCCCTGGCAAGTTTTGCTCCGAAAAAGCCACCTACACCACCGCTGCCAATAATTGCTGTTGTCATTGATTAAAGAGGTTTATTTGAAGGAATATTGAATGTCGAAAACGATTATAAGATGGATCGAAAAACAGAGTTATTTGCCGATTTTCTTTTTCACCCAATCCAATGGGGATGGTTTATTTTTCTTATCATCCTTTTTAAAATTATCTTCACCAATCATTAAGGCAAAAGGCTTTAGCTTATCATAGTTTTCACAAATAACCTTGAGCATGGCAGCAAAAGGCAAAAATAAAACCATCCCAGCCACTCCCCATACCGAGGCACCAATGATCAGACTTAGGATGGCCGCAAAGGCATTAACGTTTACACTATTGCCCACAATCTTGGGACTAAGGAAATTGCTTTCGATCAATTGAATAAGCCAAAACATGATAGCCACCGCTAAGGGAATCCATAGCTCGTCGGTGCTCATAAAGGCATACAAAACCGGGATGGTTGCACCCAGTGTTGTACCAATATATGGAATAATAGACATCAGGGCAGCCAGAAATCCGAACAAAAAAGGACTATCGATGCCAATAATCATTAAACCTACACTATTGGCAATGCCCAGGATTAAGATCAGAATCATCATGCCAGAGAGGTACTTCTGCCCTACCCGTTGAACATTTTTAAGCATTTGAAAATACTGCTCTTCCTGACCTTCCGGGGCAAATCGCATAAAGGCTTTCACCAACCCTTTGTGGTAAATAAGCAGAAGAAAAGTATAGATGATGGTGGTAAGTAAACCTGTGAAAAAGGCTGCTGATCCAGAAAAAGTCTGGCTCACCAGAGATCCGGCAGAACCTTCCAGCCATTTTCTTGCATCCTTAAGCAACTCCTCTTCTTCCACGTCTTTTATAAAACTTACATTTTCATTGAGATAGACCACCACATTGGCAAATAGATCCCTAAGCTTAGCCCCAAACTGGCTTATCTGATCAGAAAGAGATATGATTTCAGCTGAAAAAAATGTAAATATTCCTCCCAGCACAACCACCACGGTAAGTATCGAGAGCACTGCAGCCAGAATATTTGGAACGCCCCATTTTCTCAATCTCTTATATTCAGGAAAAAGGATGAAGGATATCAACAGTGCTAAGCCAAGCGAAATCAATACCGTTTTTGCAACCACCATAATGGCAATCAGGATAAAAACAAATGCGAGGGCATAAAAATTATTTTGAAAAGATAGTTTCATAAAAGTGAATTTGTTTATATGTCGTCAAAATTAATGAAATTAATCCGCTTATAGCACATTTAAGACGTAACAAATAGACCATTCATTGAATTTTCATTTTTTTATGGCATAAAGTAAAGAGATTTTAATTATTGGTTTTCATCCAATTCACAAGTCTCCTCTTTTAGTTCGGTTTGCATAGTGTAATGTTCGAAAGGATATTTTTTCATAATATCTTTCAACTGCTTCTTTACAGACCATAATTCAGAAAGATCCTGAATATTCTCCAGTTTCACATGGGTTGTAAAGACATGATGTTGTCCGTCGAGTGACCAAATACGGGTATGGTGAAGTGAAACAACATGTTTCAATCGCAGTATTTCTCCCTCTATCTCATCTTTATCGACATCCTCAGGAATCCCCTGCAGGAATATAAACAAGGTCTCCTTAAGACGTTTAACTACGTTCCATAAAATATAGATGGTAAACAAAAGTGAAAGTGCTGGATCAAGATACAGTATTTCTTTAAAATGTAATACTATAGCTACAATTAAAACCGCTACCCATCCCAGCACATCTTCAAAAAGATGCCATGATATGACTTTTTCATTAAGTGACTTGCCTGTACTCACCTTCCAGGCAGCGTATCCATTTACAGTTATACCGATAAAGGCAAAAAGCAACATCCCAGTAGCATTGCTTTGTTGTGGTTCGAGTAATCTTCCTAC
>JBEPXC010000319.1:0-4112 GCA_041642035.1 Sphingobacteriia bacterium | reverse complement strand
AGACCAGTTTGCAAAAATTATAAAATAAAAAACCGGACAACTTATCTATGTAAAGCTGTCCGGCAAGATGATTCTGGTGATTATAAATATTATCTTTTACAATTTTATATCCAGTCCAAGGGCAAAGGTCATGGCCACTCGTTCATAGGTTTCATCAGATAAGCTGAAAGATTTGGTATAACTTTCGTACATGGTGTTCATAAAGCCCAGGTTGATACCGATATTGGGATTAATCATATATTTAAAACCAGCCCCAATAGAATTGGTACTTAGACTATGACTCAGGTCGGTATGGTACAAATCGTTGACACCGGTTTGGGTACGCAGGTACCCGGCGCTGAGAATAAAGCTTTGTGATAAAGCATATTCAGCGCCAACCGCTGCTTCCCAAAAGTTTTTATCTATAACTTCTTCATTAGAAACAGCGATGCCGTCTATTTTCTTACCATAATCAGCACTCTTGTCAAAATAGTAATGGAAGCCACCGGAGAGGCTTAAAGCAGGCAAAGCTTTGTAATTTAAACCCATAGCCAGCATAGAAGGCATATCGGCAGCTATTTCCTCACCATCAGGAAACATGTTTACGTCATCCAGAGTGGTGTTGTTTTTAAGAGTTATAGAAGCTTTATGTTCATATTTTACAGCAAAATTCAGATCATCAGAGAATTTGATGTTCATGCCCACGATAGGTGAAATACCACTACCGCTTTGGGTTGCATCAAGTTCCTTGTCTGAAGTTGCCTGGGCATAGCCACCCATAACTGTAGCATTTTGACCAAATGCCGGAGCAGCGGCAGCAAGTATGCCTTGTGCAGTCTGAATGTCTACCGTTGTGGGGTCTTGTCCGGCAGCCATTATTAAACCCTGGATCTGTTGGATTTGCTCCGAAGATAACCCAACAATAGTGCCGTCAGAAAGGGCCACTCCACCGCCACCCCCTTTAACGATGGGTTCAAGACCTGTTACAAAAGCATTGGCTCCTGCATTCCAGGCGGTAAAGGTAGCAGAGGCGTCAGAAAAGAAATCACTGGCTAATACCATATTGGTTCCATTGTAGGAAGCTCCAAAAGCAGGTTGATTAGGATTGATCATCACATCTCTGAGGTGACCAGAATAGGAGTTGTTGGCTATTACATAGCGTAAACCCAAACTGAAAGAGAGAATATCATTGATAGCATAAGAGCCATTTACCTGGATACCCCAGTTCAGTGAACTGCCATCAAATGCTGCATCCATGCTGTATTGGGAGGTTGGAATACCCTGAGCCGTAAGAAGACCTGGTAGCACGGCAACCTGGCTTTCAAAAGAAGGCAATCCGTTTTCAAAACTGGCACTTCCGCCACCACCAATGGGGTTAACCCCTAAAGAGAATGCAAGGCTTCCGGTTTTATACACCGCATAAACATTGGGAAAAAGAGGAGCAAATACGCCTCCTTCAAATTCTGTTCTGGCCATTCCCGGAAACGTACTGTTGATGGTTCGTGTCTGGCTGATGGTTTGATTGCTGAGCGAAAAATGAAAACCATCTTCCAAAAAAGCCAGACCTGCCGGGTTGTAATAGGTACCCGTTGCATCGATTACTGCATCCTGCGCAGGCTTGCGTATAAAGGATGCACTCTGGTTGGTATTGGTAACAATTCCTCCTGCCATTACTGTTGCAGGCAAAAGCAAAGCTGCGAGCATTAGTTTGTTAAAATGATTCTTCATGTTGATTTTTTTTTAGTTAGTTTTCTTTTTTGCCAAAATTAACGGAAAAAAGACGCTCCTTTTTTCACGGCACAAAAGTAATAAAAAAATCATACAACAAACGTGTGTTTAATCTATAGAACCTGTTGACTGAGCTAATGCGTTGCATTGCTCAAATTTCTGATTTTTACATTGAACAAAAAGCATTATAAGCATATTATATTTTTAAAAATATACACTATGATTCAACACAAGATTGGTCAAAAAATTTTAGAATTGCGACAAGGAGACATTGCCCAACAACCCGACCTCATGGCAGTGGTCAATGCTGCCAACGCCGAACTTCGCCTGGGAGGAGGCGTGGCCGGGGCTATTCATAGGGCTGCAGGACCCGAACTTGAAAAGGAATGCCGCCCCCTTGCTCCCATAAGACCTGCTGAAGTGGTGATCACCGGGGCGCACAATTTGCCTAACCAGTATGTAATTCATTGCCTGGGTCCGATCTATGGAGTAAACCATCCTGAAGATCAATTATTGGCTAAATGCTATCGCCATGCATTACAACTGGCAGATGAGAAAGGCATTACTTCCCTTGCTTTTCCATCCATATCTACCGGTGCATTTGGCTATCCTTTGGAGGAGGCTATTCCAATTGCTATCGATATGATTATGGATGTAATGCCCAGGCTTAAAACCGTGAAAAGGGTGGTCTTGGTATTATATTCTGCTCATGATTTTCAGGCCTTTGAAACCTATCTTATCCAAAGGATAAATACTTGATTCCATATATTGCTTCTGATACCGATTTGCCAGCGTTAATAGATAAAACTACTTCCGCCAATAAATTCCCTAAGAATGCTGGTAGGTGGGATGTCTTTGGGATTGATAGGTTTTAAGAGGCTCAGAATGCGCTTAAGGCGTTTTACTTCTTCCCTTACAACCTGGTTCTCCGCAAGGGTTTCATCCAGTATACCGGGAGCATAATGCGCAAAAACGGCAATTTCATATATCAGTGAGGAGTTGAAAATAGCATGTGCGCTCTCCTGAAAGGGGAAAATACTGTGGTATTCATTCTCCATTACGTCGGGCCACCTCTTGATGGTTTCATTAAAACTATATCCCCTGAACAGATGATCGCGCACCAGACGACGGATCAACCGGTGATCGGAGGTGGATAAGGGCAGGTGATTATGGATATTAAGGGTATTAAGGGCCGAAACATAAAGCCGGTAGGATTCTATATCCAGGGCATCTTTCCAAAGCTCAGGATTAAGTCCGTGAATCCCTTCTACGATAATATAGGTGTCTGGTGTTATTTCTGTAGCATTGGTTTCAGGGGTGGCACCCTTGCCATCAAAATGATACCTGGGCAAAAAAACTTTTTCTCCGTCCAGCAATTTGGTAATGGTTTTGCGAAATAGCGCTAAATCCAAGGCTGAGATCAATTCAAAATTCTGGATTCTCGTTATGGGATCAAAAGGAATACTGGCATGAGGAAGATAAAAATTATCCAACGACATGATCAGAACTTTCTTTCCCAACACCTTAAGCTCAATGGATAAGCGATTGGCTGAGGTCGTTTTGCCCGATGAAGTAGGACCAGCAAGAAAGATTAATCGTGGCTTTAGGGGATGACTTACGATATTATCGGCAATACGTCCAATGCGTTTGGCCTGGTGGGCCTCCGATATCTTAATGAATTCGGGCAATTCGCCATTTGTAATGACTTCATTCAATTGGGCAATGTTCTCTATGCCCAGCTGCTTCATTGATTCTTCCGATTCCTCAAATCGCTTCAAATATTTACTCAGCTCCAGTCTAACCGGCATTACCCTTTCGTAAAAACCCGGATCGGCAATAAGAAAGAACCCTTTTCTATATCTAAACAACTGAAACTTATCCAGGGCATCATAATTCTCATTGATATGGTTGAAAAACAGCTCGCCAAAACCATTGAGATGAGCCAGATGCATGCTTTGATCTTTCTCTGAAGGGTTTGAATACAACAACTCAAGGATATCCTGACGGTTGTTGAGTTCAAAATAACGTAGAATTTTTTCCCCAGGGAGAATTTCCTGCTGGAAATTCAGATTTTCATGAATCAGGTCCTTGATTCGGTACCTGAGCCTCTTCATATCTTCACGATCCAATTCATGATTTTTGAAATGACCGTAAACACCACCGGGAATGCTGAAGGAGATGATATATTCAAGCCTGGGGAAAAGATCTGAAACGGCCTTGTTAAATACCACCAGCAAGGGTTCTAACAGGCTTCTAAACGACGTTTTAGTGCCTGAGGCCTGGCTATTTTTTTTTTCTTCTGCTAATTCCATACTGTTTAAGGAAGATTTTTAAATATTTTGACAAATGTAAATAAAACCACTGTACTGTCGGCCAAATTGAAGGCAAAGATAAGGGATCACAGC
>JBEPXC010000318.1:0-4128 GCA_041642035.1 Sphingobacteriia bacterium | reverse complement strand
GGCTGCCTTTGAACGAAGTCAAAGCCTGTACGAACAGGAAGCCATTTCTCAATCAGAATACGATGCTGCCCGCTCGCAATATCTGGTGGCCCAATCGGAAGTGGAAGCCGGCACTCAAAGTGTTGTAGCAGCCGAATTCCAGGTGAAAAGTGCCGAAGCCACCTTAAGAGAAGCCCGCGAAAACCTCACCAAAACCAACATCTTTGCACCTATGGATGGCACCGTTTCGCGTCTCGACGTGGAGCTGGGCGAAAGAGTAGTAGGCACCTCACAGTTTAGTGGCACCGAAATCATGCGCATTGCCAACCTTAATGAAATGGAAGTCCTGGTAGAGGTTAACGAAAATGACATCATACGGGTAAATGAAGGCGATACGGCCTTAATTGAAATAGATGCCTATCTTAATGAAATCTTTAAAGGTGTAGTAACTTCTATTTCCAACTCATCGCTTACTACTGAAATCAGTATTGACCAGGTAACCAATTTTGAGGTTAAGATTCGTATTCTTGCCGAATCATACCAACACCTTCTGCGAGAAGATCAGCCCCATTTCTCCCCCTTTCGGCCCGGAATGTCTGCCTCTGCCGATATCCAAACCAAAACAGCATTCGATGTTTTATCGGTTCCTATCCAGGCAGTGACCACACGCAACGACGAAAATGAAAGCAACCCAGCGGACACTACGGATACTGCTACTGACCAAAATGAACAGGACCAGATGGCCAGTCGCCAGATACAGGAATATGTGTTTGTATACAACGAACCCCAAGGAACCGTAGTGCTCACACAGGTAACATCGGGCGTGCAGGACAGCAATTATATCGAAATCATCACGGGTTTGGATGAAGAAGATAAAGTCGTCACAGGACCATTCAGGGCTATTTCACGCGAGCTCAAGGATGGAGATGAGGTAGTTCCCGTCAGCCGCAATGAGCTTTTCGGTGACCAATAGCGATGAGGTTATCGCGAAAGTTGTAATTTTGCAACTTAATTCATACTCTCTCTAGATGGCTTACATTTTATTCATTGAAACGGCCACCAAGGTCTGTTCGGCAGCGATAGCTTCGCAGCATGGCGTTGTTGCCCTGCGCGAAGACAAAAGCATGCAGTATTCGCACTCCTCACAATTAACTACTTTTGTAGAGGAAGTGGTAAAGGAAGCGGGCATTTCTTTTTCTAATCTCGATGCAGTGGCCGTAAGTAAAGGCCCGGGGTCGTACACCGGATTGCGCATCGGGGTTTCGTCAGCCAAAGGATTTTGTTATGCCCTCGACATACCCTTGATTTCAATCAACTCTTTGCTGGTGCTCGCTGCCATGGCACAAGAAATCATGCCCGAAAAGCCCGATTTCTATATCCCCATGATAGATGCCCGACGTATGGAGGTTTACAACGCGGTGTATGATGCTTCCCTGCAACTCATAAGACCTACCATGGCCGAAATCATTGAACCCAACGCTTTTGAAGAATTTTTTGCAAAAGGTAGAACGGCCCTTTTTGGCGATGGTGCCGATAAATGCCGCCATACCCTGCTGCACCCCAATGCCATTTTTAATAACGAAGTATATTCTTCTGTTTCGGGTATGCTCAAACCGGCATTCGAAAAGTATAGGAATAAGGAGTTTGAGGATGTTGCCTATTTTGAGCCCTATTATTTAAAAGATTTTGTTGCAGGAAAACCCAGGGTGAAAGGCCTGGATTAAGTGAAAATCACTTACCTTTGTTTTCATAAATAACACCTGGGGATAGCCTTGATCATGCCATTCCTTTTAGGATCCGGACACATTAAGTTCTCTCATTATCATAGTCGTTATGTTAGATAAAATTCCACCGTTTTTCAAAAACAAATACATATTGGTGTTGGTAGCTGCATTGGTGTGGTTTCTGTTTTTTGATAAAAACAATTTTATACAACATTACAGGATCTCCAAACAGATAAAAGAGTTGCGGCAACAAAAGGATTATTACCGTGAGCAAATATACTCCGACAGTCTTGAAGTAGAAAAGCTGAAAAATGATCCTGATGAACTCGAACGGTATGCCCGCGAAAAATATCTGATGAAGAAAAAGGATGAAGATATTTTTATTGTCAAGGAAGAATAGACCCCCTCTCCTATTGTTTCAACCCGGATCGACATTTACCCGTAACCTAACCATCTTCCAGCGGGGATCAATGCTAAATTGCCCAAGGGCATCTCTCAATACCTTTTTTTGCTGAACGAACCCGGCCTTACGTTCTAGTTTTACCATAATATTTTTCAGATATTGGTTTTTTATCCTTGATACCACAGGATATTCCGGCCCAAGAATGTTATCGGCCGGCAAAATCTTTTTCAGTTGCGAGGCCAAAACAGAACAAGCACCGTTAACTTTCAAGGGGTCGGTATGCATAAGGGTGAGCATTACCAGCCGATAAAAGGGAGGATAATGGAAGTTTCTTCGTTCCAGAATCTGGTTATTATACATTTCCTGGTAGTTGTTGTCGATTACCTGTCTGATAATGGCATGCCATGGATCCAGGGCCTGGATTATTACCTTGCCACGGTCGTTTTTACGGCCGGCCCGTCCACTAACCTGTGCCATCATCTGATAGGCTCTCTCGTGAGCTCTGAAATCAGGAAAGCCCAGCATACTATCAGCGCTCAACACACCTACTACAGCTACATTTTCAAAATCAAGGCCCTTGCTGACCATTTGAGTACCCACCAGGATATCTATTCTTTTCTCCTCAAAATCGGTAATGATATTCAAGTATGCATTCTTTGCACGGGTGGTATCCAGATCCATACGTTTGATGGTGGTGTTGGGAAAAAGTATGGGCAGCTCTTCTTCTATTTTTTCGGTACCAAACCCTTTTAGGGCAATGCCCGTCGATCCACAGGTAGGACATTGGTTGTGTGGGGTGATGGAGTAACCACAATAATGACATTTCAGCTTGTTGATTTTCTTATGGTAAACCAACGATACATCACATTGGGTACAGCTGGGAATATAGTTGCACTGGTCGCACTCCATGTGTGGGGCAAACCCACGGCGATTCTTAAAGAGTATGACCTGCTTTTTTTCATCAAGAGCTTCCTTCATATGATCGTACAGTAGAGAGGAAAGATGAGATTTCATTTTCTTTTCCCTGGTATCTTTTTTGATATCGGCGACTAATATTTCGGGCATCTGCATTCCACCATAGCGACGGGTAAGGTTCACCAGGCCATATTTTCCGCTTTGTGCGTTGAAGTAAGATTCAACAGAAGGGGTGGCTGAACCCAGCAATACTTTTGCCCCATGCAGATTAGCCAGCCAAATGGCCGCATCGCGTGCATGGTATCTTGGTGCCGGATCATGTTGTTTGTAAGAGTTCTCATGTTCTTCATCAACAATGATGAGTCCCAGCTTTGTGAAAGGGAGAAACAATGCCGAACGTGGTCCTACCACCAGCTGATAGCTGATTTCAGAATTGGCTGCTTTCATCCCACCCATAATCAGGTTGTTCCACACTTCAGTACGTTCCATTTGGTTGAACCTGGAGTGATACACACCGGCACGTCCACCAAAATGCAGTTGTATGCGCCTGATTATTTGGGTGGTTAGAGCAATTTCGGGCAACAGATACAACACCTGCAAGCCTTTTTCAAGGGTTTCTTTCATCAGCTGGATATACATCTCGGTCTTCCCACTCGAGGTAACCCCATGCAGCAGCACGCAATCCTTCTCTTCCCATTGCTGTTTCAACTCTTCAAGAGCCAGTGTCTGATGCTCATTAAAGACAATATCTCCTGCCGATTGTTCTGTATGTTCAAAGCGACTCACTATTTTCTTATAAAGGGTAAATACACCCCTGCCAGCCATCGCATCAAGAGCTGCCTGGGCATTTTTCACCCTGTTGTTAATCTCCTTGATGGGAACTTCACGCAGCCCGGAGTGATAACGACCGGAGAGCTTGATGTAGGTTATTAGCACATCGAGCTGGCGGGGGGCTTTTTTCTCGGCATAATCAAAAGCCTCTTTAAGCTTTTCTTCACTCTCATATTCAGGGGTAAGTTTTACAAACCTTTCCAGCTTCGGGCGATAGGGATTTTCCAGTTCTTCCTGCAGCAAAACCACTTTTTTATCCATCAGGTTGCTAATGAG
>JBEPXC010000317.1:0-4145 GCA_041642035.1 Sphingobacteriia bacterium | reverse complement strand
CTGCTTTTCGGTAGTAAGGTTGGGAAGCATTAAGTACAGGGTAGAAATAATAGCTATAACGGCTGCTGCGGCTGCAAGCTTTCTTACCAGGGGAAAATAATGACCCAGGGTATAGTGTTTTAATGCTGTTTTTCCGGAATAGACTATACTGGCATCTGCCTCTAATTTTGTCATTCCGAAAAGTATAAAATCTTTGTGGAGTTTATCATCGTCAGCTATAGCTTTTGATACAAGCACTTTTTCCTCATCATTAAGATCTCCTTCATGCCAGGCTATCAGATGCTTTTCTTTCACCGGCCCGGAGAGAGAGGTCTCAAAGGGTCTTTTAAGAAGGTCGGCATCTCCAAATACTATGGAAGAATCTTCTTCCAGGCAAACCATTTTAAAAGCATCAAACTCTTCTTTTAAGTCGTTATTCAGCTGAAGAAAATCCACAAGCTCTGTCTTCTGTTTTTGAGACAGATTTCCCTCGTAGTAATCGAGGAAAAAAGCTTCGTAATTTTCTCTTGTTATATTCATTGGTTGGTTGTTTTATGTTTTTTGCCAGTATTAGATCCGAATGATTTATTCCGTAATTTATTTTACTGGTTTATGCTGGTCCGTTTAGTCGTTATGTATATTGTTAATGTATTCGAAGTTGAGGTTTGTTACACCACCACATCCATTTTTCCAATATAGTTCTTTAAAAAGGTTCGTGCCCGGTAGATATAGACTTTCACCTGTGATTCATTCAGTCCGGCTATTTCACCTATTTCCTGATAAGAATAGCCCTCATAATCTCTGAGCATGATTACATGACGTTGTATTTCAGGCAACCGCTCAACCGCTTCTTTAAGGATTTCTTTTAAATCGGAATAGCTGTTATTAACCGAGTGATTATTAAATGTACCCTCATCCAGAGGTGCCTGTTTTTTATCTCTCCTGATGGCATCAATCATGGTATGATAAGCCGTGGTAAAAAGATAAGATTTAGATTTTGAGTAAGCAATCTCCGTTGCCTTAGTCCACATTTTTTCAAAACTATCCTGCACGATATCGCGTGCTTTATCCTCATCTTTAATATTTTTGAGGATGAAGCGAAAGACCCCATCGGCGTGATCATCAACACATTGATTGTATTCCTGAGCTGTCATGTAATCTGTAACTATTGTTCTGTTGCTATTTGGACGTACTGAAGTATAAGAATGTTACAGGGGGAGGATGATTTTTTTCTAAAGGTCAAAATTGCAAATAATTTCTATCAATTGCAAATTACTTAAGCGTTAGGCGTTTTATGTTTTGCGTGAAGGGCACCATAAGGAGTGAGAGAGGCTGGGGACAGGGGGCCTGTGGAGGAGGGATGAGGGAACGAAAACAGGTGAAGGGTGCATAATGAGTAACGTTTAAACAATCCAACAATCCAACAATTCAACGCTTGAGTAATTCAACCCGGACTTTTGCATATGCTCCGGACAATGGAAAGTCCTCCCGAAATCCACCCATTAAACCCCAAAGCTTTAACCATTAAATCCAACAATTATTTTTTCCATTCAAGGCTTTCGACCAGTACCATGATATCTTCCTTGATGAAATCAATAACTGGTGCAAGGGAATCATTATTTGGAGAAACATTAAAATACAAAGAGCCTCTTAGGTAGTGATTGGTGCTGTCGGTAAGGTAAAACTGAAGTGGTGTGGCGGCATCTCTTCCTTTTATTTCATAAAGAATACCATAGACATGCTTTTCTTCATTGGTGTACACTTTCTCATTGAAGGCTGTGGCTTTGGGAATATGGCGGTTCACAAAATTGCGTCCGTCTTCAATATATTCATTAAGAAGGTTAGGATTATTGTTGATGGGCTTGTAGCTAAGATGAACCATGGCCTTATAGGCAGGGAAGTATACATCTGCCCACCAGGGTTCTGCGTTGGTACGATCATCGGGGATTACCTTCGCGTAAACCGGATACTCAAAACGATAAGGATAAACCGTGTCGAAGGTTTTGTATTCCTTTTCGGGGAGATCAATTCTGAAATAGGCCCTGGGCAATGGGGTGTAGTGATTTTCACAAGCTGCCAACAACAACAAAAAGAAACTGATAATGGTTAATATATGTTTAATATTCATGTGCAATGAAATGTATTTAGGATTATATGGCATTCTATAGTCATCTGAGTTGAACAGAAGATCAACAAACACAACTAAGCAATGACGTAAAAACCAATGGATTATTGTGCTGGTTGTCTCATTTTTACGCGGATTCTCTTGATTCTGCGACTATCTACTGCATCCACAATTAAGTCAAAGTCCTCGAAACTGATTTTATCTCCCTTGAAAGGTAATTCCTGTTTAATCTCAAGAATCAAACCTGCCATAGTATCGGCTTCTCCCTTTATTTCATTGAATGTGGCATATTCTACACCCGTTATCTTACAAAAGTCTTTGAGCAGCGTACGGCCTTCAAAAAGGAATGTTTGTTTGTCAACCTTCGAGTAGATGGTTTCTTCAATGTCGAACTCGTCGTTTATTTCTCCTACTATTTCTTCGAGGATATCTTCAAGGGTAACAATGCCGGCAGTACCACCATACTCATCGACCACGATGGCCATATGGATTTTCTTTTCCTGGAATTCCTTCAGCAGATCATTGATTTTCTTGCTCTCGGGCACGAAAAAGCAACTGCGGATGAGATTGATCCAGTTAAAGTCGGGCTCTGAATCCAGGTAGGGGAGCAAGTCTTTGATATACAAAATACCGGTTACGTTGTCAAAGTTTTCCCGGTATACGGGTATGCGACTGTATCCGGCTTCAACGATTATATTGATCAGTTCTTCAAAGGGCGTTTGTTCTTCTACTGCTATAACATCCATGCGGCTTTTCATGATCTCACGTGCATAGATATTACTAAATTGTACGATGCCGTATAAAAGCTGCCTGTCTTCTTCTGATGCAGATTTGTCGTGGGTAAGGTCAATGGCATGAGAAAGCTCATCGGCACTTAAACCCAATTTTCTCACCCCTCTGCGCTTATCAATAAAGTTGGTGGTTTTTACCAGAAGGGTGCTGAGGGGATAGAAAATACTCCTGATATTAATCATGGTAGCAGCCATCATGTGTGCAAATTTCAGTGCATTTTGTGTGGCATACACCTTGGGGAGTACCTCGGCGAACAACAAAATCAGAAAGGTTACCACCACAACCTGCACAATAAACCCAAGGACATAATAATCCTCGAAGTTAAATACGATGCTGGTAATGAAGGTGGAAAGGATGATGATGGCAATGTTAATTACATTGTTGGCAATGAGTATGGTTGCCAATAGTCGTTTGGGTCGTTCAAGCAAATTAACAATTTTCATTGCCTGAATACTACCTTCTTCCCGTAATTTATCTAGTTGCGATTGCTTCAGAGAGAAATAGGCAATTTCAGATCCTGATACGAGAGCAGATAGTATCAGTAAAAGCAACATTACAAGCAAAGCAAAGGCTGCTTCGGTGTTGAAGGTATTTATAAATGTCAAAATAACCGAAACGAAACTCGAATAAGGCTCGGGTGAATCTTCCAAGATAATAATAGCTTTGATTTAAATGCAAAAGTAATACAAATTTGATCATAAAGTCAACATTTTGTTGTCAGTAGAGTTTTTACTTTAATTTTGCATACGGGCAAATATTCCGGGTTTATTGCCAAGCCTGAGCGAGTAAGAAATTTCAGTGAGAGGTACTTTTTATCCGAAAACAACTTAATATTAGTTATAAATCAAGTTTTTGCCATTATATGAACAAAGAGCAGATGTATTATTTCCTTGGCAATATACTGGCACTTGACATAGTACCTGAAGGCAAAGATAATGTTGTTGAAAAGCTTGATAGCGCAACCATAAACTGGGAAGGTTTTGTAAAGACAGGAAGCGACAACCTGGTATTGCCTGCCGTGTACCTGAAGCTAAAAGGCACAGGACTTATCTCTTTTCTTCCTCCTGAGCTCAATGAATACCTTCTTGAAGTGCTGATGCTTAACAGGGAAAGAAACCTCAAAATTCTGCATCAGGCAGAGTATGTAAAGAATCTTTTGCTCAACAAAGGCATCCATGCCGTTTTTTTAAAAGGTACTGCCAACCTTCTCGACGGGCTCTATAAGGATAAGGGTGAACGCATGCTTTAT
>JBEPXC010000316.1:0-4147 GCA_041642035.1 Sphingobacteriia bacterium | reverse complement strand
ATTGCTACCATTAAGGATCTGGCCATTCAAATTGTAAACAAATCACCTCAAATACCCAGTGAAGCGGCTTTTGCAATAAAAAATATAGAAAGCCCTGTTTTTCTGGTAAACTTCATTTCGGCCAATTTGAACATCAAAGTAGCTGAAAAACAAAAATTACTCGAAATACTCGATATAAATAGCAGAGCGAAAACTGTTCTTTCTTTACTTACAAAGGAATTGCAGGTAGTAGAGCTTAAGAATCAGATTCATTCAAAAGTAAAGGTTGACATTGACAAGCAGCAGAGAGATTACATTCTGAACCAACAGCTGAAGACCATACAGGATGAACTGGGAGGCAACCCACACGAGGAGCAGATAAATGAGCTGAAAGAAAAAGCAAAAGACAAAAAGTGGTCTGCACAGGCACAAGGTGTTTTTGAAAAGGAAATCGGTAAACTGCAACGCATGAATCCCGCTGCCATGGAATATTCCTTACAGCTAAACTACCTCGAAACTCTGGTTGAGTTGCCCTGGGGCGAATTCACCCCTGACAATTTCGATCTTTCCAAGGCACAGAGAATACTCGATAGAGACCATTATGGCCTGGAAAAAATCAAAGACCGCATCCTGGAATACCTTGCTGTATTGAAGTTAAAAGGCAACATGAAGTCACCCATACTTTGCTTTACCGGCCCTCCGGGAGTAGGTAAAACCTCCTTGGGAAGAAGCATTGCCAATGCCTTGGGTCGCCAGTATGTGCGCATGTCGTTGGGGGGATTGCGTGATGAAGCAGAGATCAGAGGCCACCGAAAAACCTATGTCGGCGCCATGCCTGGTCGTATTCTTCAAAACATCAGGAAAGCAAAAAGCTCTAACCCCGTTTTTGTACTCGACGAAATAGACAAAGTGGGCAGCCATAGCATTAATGGTGATCCGGCTTCTGCTTTACTGGAAGTATTAGATCCTGAGCAAAACAATACTTTCTATGATAACTTTCTGGAGGTAGATTACGATCTGTCCAACATCATGTTTATCGCCACGGCCAATACCTTGTCTACCATTCATCCGGCCCTGCGCGATAGAATGGAAATCATAGATCTGAGTGGTTATATTGTTGAAGAAAAGATTGAAATAGCCCGCAAGCACCTCATACCACGACAGCTTGAGGCACATGGCTTAAAAGCCTCACAACTGAGTTTCAGCAAAGCTGTATTGGAGCAAATCATCCAGGATTATACCCGCGAATCTGGGGTTCGCCTTCTGGAGAAGAAAATTGCCAGAATAATACGCTACAAAGCTAAAGCTATTGTTATGGGAGAGAAACCAGCTAAAGCGCTGAAAGCATCCGAGCTTACCGAAATTATGGGAACACCCACCTATTCACGTGAGTCATCCATCATTAAGGATACAGCCGGGGTGGTTACCGGACTAGCCTGGACTTCCGCCGGAGGAGAGGTACTTTACGTGGAAGCTTCTGTAAGCAAGGGTAAAGGAGCCCTTACCATGACAGGTAATCTGGGCGAGGTAATGAAAGAATCTGCAACCCTTGCCTTTGAATACCTCAAAGCCCATGCAGATCAGCTACAAATTGACCCTGCATTGTTTGAGAAATACAACATCCATGTTCATGTGCCCGAAGGTGCCACACCAAAAGACGGGCCTTCGGCAGGCATTACCATGTTTACTTCAATGGTTTCTGCTTTCACAAGACGACAGGTTAAGCCAGCCATTGCCATGACGGGCGAGATTACCCTTAGAGGTCGAATAACCGCGGTGGGTGGCATCAAGGATAAAATCCTGGCTGCCAAGCGTGCAAATATCACTGATGTGATTCTTTCAGAAGACAATAGAAAGGATGTAAATGAGATTAACCCTATTTATATAAAGGGGCTAAATTTTCACTACATCAAAGAAATGATTGATGTGGTAGATCTTGCCCTGGAAAAAGAAAAAGACTCCAGGTTGCTTGTTCCCTAAATTAAGCCTATGCTTATTTCTTCCTGGTTTTTCTGAAAGCCTTACCCTTTTGGGTAATATGCTCTGTCCATGCCTTTTGATTGTCTGTCACCTCACCCTGGTGCAGGTCTTTCAGATCTGAGGTAATTTCAGCAGAATCGCTTTCGTCAGAAACCATAAGGTCCTCAGTCTTCACCTCTTGTATCTGATGATTGTTCTTACTTTGGGGGTTCTTGCCCTTTTCATCTTCCTTCGAATCAATGTCTTCTTTACCCGCGTCCTTAACCGAAGATTCTTCATTCAAAAGAGATTTCTCTGTATTTTCTGCTGAATACTTATTTAGATCAGAGAAGAAACCCGTAAAGAATATTTCATTGCTACTGCGGGTTTCAACAATGGTAAGAAAAACCGGATGTAGCTCACCCGACTTGAGAAGGATGTCAACCTGGCGGCCTATACCAATGATTTTTTTCTCTCCTGTGCCCATATATTGCTCCATCACCTGCTCATGACTTACGGCATCGCTGACAGGCATAAGAAACTTCACATTTTTACCCAATACTTCACTTCTGTTGTAGCCCCATAGTTTCTCGGATGCTTTATTGAAGAAAATTATTTTTCCGGAAGGATCTGATTTTACTACTCCTTCGGGGCAATCCTCCAGCGTATCCAAAATTTCTTTCTCTTTTGCTGTTATCTGGCCAATTTGCAACTGGTTGTCTTGGGTAAGTTTTTCTATGGTTTGCACATTTTCCCGGTCCTTTTCGGCCATGGCCTCTTGTGTTGCAGCCAGTTCCTCCATATTCTGACGCATCTCCTCTTCTTGTGCTTTCATTTCTTCAGCTTGCTGCTGTGACTTCTGCAACAACATGGCGGTTTGGGTGTTGATCTTAACACTCGAAATGGTCGATGCAATGCTTTCACCAATCTTCTCCACAAACTCGAGTTTATACTGCTCAAAAGGCATAAATGAAGCCAACTCGATTACCCCAAATATCTTTTCATTAATCTTCAAGGGAATCAGCAACAGAGAGCTTGGGTTCTCATCGCCCAACCCTGAAGTTATTCGGATATAATCCTGAGGTATTTTGGTAAGATAAATGGCCTCTCGCTCTAGAAAACATGTCCCAACAAGCCCCTCACCCGGTAGAATCTTTTTCTCAAGATATTTCCGTCTGTCGAAGGCGTAACATGCAGTAAGCTCCAGAAAAGGATTTTTGGCATCATCATCATTGAGAATAAACACTCCCCCCTGGTTTATGTCCAGATAACCGACAAGATTCTTGATAATATCATACGAAAGCTCCTCAATACTGTTGTTGTTTTGCCTGAGAATATCGGCAAAGCGGGCAAGGCCATGGGTAGTCCAGTTTCTTTTCTCATCCTCTACTTTTCTGGTTTTCTCTTCCTCATTGGCAGCTTTCAAACTTTCACGCATGTCAAGCAATGAATTACCTAATACATCCTTTTCGCTCAAAGGTTCAAAAGGGTGATCAAAGTTATTCTTTCCGATTTCGTTGGCAAAGATGGTTGTACGTTGCAAACCGTCAATCAACTCGTTAACAGAAGAAGTAATCTGACCTACTTCATCCTTATAGTTGTAATCATACTTATTGGTTAAGCTTCCCTGACCCAACTCTTTCACTACATCTGCCAGGCCATTAAGCGGCTTGGTAACAGTCTTCATGATGAAGTAATTGGCAATAGAAAAGGTGATCCATGTAAAAATCAATGCAAACAGTAAAATCATCAGGGTGTTTGCTAAGGGTTCATCAATAAATTCTTTTTTGGGAAGAGTAGCTGTAATATATACTTTCAAAGGTTCATAAAAGGTATGATATTGATAATATGCTTCACCCGTATCAGGATCCTCATAAGTAATTTCGCCTGAGGGTGCATTTCTCATTCTGGTAAAGAAGCTCCTTCCAGAAATATCCTGGCCCTGATTTTCTCTTGATATCAATACCTTTCCCTGTGAAGAAATAAGGGAAACATACCCCGAATGGTACAATACCCTTTTTTGGATGATGTCTTCAAGCTCGGTAATGGGCCTGTCTTGCAAAAAGCTTAACAAATCACTTACCTGGTTAAGCTCATTAGCAACTAATGCTCTGGCATCTTTCTTCTGAACATTGATCCGATTGATGGTAGCAAAAACCGAGATAATAGTTATGGCTACAAATACAGCCATATTCAGATCGGAAGAGCA
>JBEPXC010000315.1:0-4152 GCA_041642035.1 Sphingobacteriia bacterium | reverse complement strand
TACACAAGCTCAATGCTAAACGTGATCCTCTCCTGCATGTTTATCCGGGTGAAGTGAATGCCACAGGTTTGCTGGAAGAAATATTTCATTACATTCTTGGGTTGTATGAGGAAGAAGCAAATCCTGGCGTTTTTCAAAAGGCATTGGTGCACTTACAAAAGAGCATGGGTGAGGAGCAGCTTCACACAGTACTGCATGACATGCTCGACAAATTTCCTCCCAATGATGTTTACAAAGGCAAAATTTCAATAGACAACTATTTTAATGGAGAAACAGACGATCAGCCTAATGTGCATATAATATTAGAGGAAGCAATCATGCTTTTCTTTGCCAATTTTAATCCTGCCAATAAAAAGCTCAAGGAATTGTTTGATGATAAACATCTTGAAAATCCTGAGGATTTCAGAATGATGATTGATCATCTGGAGGATTTCTTTGAGGAGCAACCTCCTTATGGGCCTGACAATCAGGACATCTTCAGTCTTTTCAAAACTCCCATATTAAATACGCCCAACGACATCAGTAAACAACTGGATTATCTGCTGGAAAGATGGGACGCACTTTTACCCGACAACATTCGTATCCAGGTATTACGTGGCAAGGATTTGCTTAAAGAAGATGTAAGATTTGATACCATGGGAGGGGGAGGAGCACCAACCATGGCTCCCCGTTATAAACAGGCAGGAGGAGATTCAGAAATGTTTTCTTTGGGGAAATCAGGATTCAGGTATGCTGATGAAAGTGAAAAGGATTATGAGGAACATGAAGCCTTTACTCCTGATGTGCATTGGATGCCCAGTGTAGTTATGCTGGCGAAAAACACCTATGTTTGGCTCGATCAGTTGTCGAAGAAGTACCAGCGTGAAATAAAACGACTGGATCAGATTCCTGATGAGGAGCTCGATATGATAAAAAAATGGAACTTTACTGGTCTCTGGTTGATTGGGATATGGGAAAGAAGCGAAGCATCCCGTCGTATAAAACATATCATGGGCAATGTGGATGCTGTATCCTCCGCCTATTCTCTCTATGACTATCAGATAGCAGCCGATCTGGGGGGAGACGAAGCCTACGATAATCTTAACCAGCGCACTAAGGCCCGGGGCATAAGATTAGCAAGCGATATGGTGCCAAACCATACGGGTATTTTCTCCAAATGGACCCTTGAACATCCCGAATATTTCATTCAAAGTCCGCAACCTCCTTTTCCAGGCTATACTTTTACCGGAGAGAATCTTTCTCAGGATGCTAATGTTGAGATTCGCCTGGAAGATGGTTATTTCAGCAAAACGGATGCAGCAGTGGTATTTCAATGGGCCAATAAGAGCAATGGAGAAGTTCGTTATATCTATCATGGTAATGATGGCACCAATATGCCCTGGAATGATACAGCACAGCTGGATATGCTAAGGCATGAAGTTAGACAAGCTGTTATTGAAAAAATCTTTGAAGTGGCGCGCAAATTCTCTATCATCAGGTTTGATGCTGCTATGACACTGGCCAAAAAACATTTTTCTCGGCTATGGTACCCTCGTCCGGGCACAGGAGGCGATATACCTTCTCGGGCCGATTATGCCATGTCGCAAAAAGAATTTGATGCTATGTTTCCTGTTGAATTCTGGCGCGAAGTCGTTGACAGAATGAATGCTGAGATGCCCGAAACGCTATTACTGGCTGAAGCATTTTGGTTTATGGAAGGCTATTTTGTGCGTACCCTTGGGATGCACAGGGTATACAATTCTGCCTTCATGCACATGCTTAAGAATGAAGAGAATGTAAAATATCGCGATTTAATTACCAACACCCTGGAATTTGAGCCCGAAATTCTGAAGCGGTATGTAAATTTCATGAGCAATCCCGATGAAGAAACTGCCATACGTCAATTTGGTACCGACGATAAATATTTTGGTGTAGCGTTAATGATGAATACCCTTCCGGGTTTACCTATGTTTGCACACGGACAAATTGAAGGGTATACCGAGAAGTATGGAATGGAATATCAGCGCGCGTATTACAATGAAGTTCCGGCTCAATGGTTGGTTGAGAAGCATGAGAAAGAATTATTTCCTGTTACCCGTAAGAGATATCTCTTTAGTGAAGTAGACAATTTCAATATCTTCGATTTCATTGATGGCTATGGTAATGTAAATGAAAACGTGTTTGCCTATACCAACCGTTTTCAACACGAAAGAGCTCTGGTATTGTATAATAACAAATACGAACAAGCTTCAGGACGAATCCATTTTTCAGCACCCAAACTAATTCGCAGGGATAATAACAAAGATGCCATTAGTGTTGGCCTTGGACAGGCTTTGCATCTTAAAAACGATGAAGGTGTTTTTTACATTATGCGTGAGCATATTTCGGGGCTGGAGTATTTAAAAAGAGGAAAAGATCTGGTGAATGATGGCTTGCAATGGTCGTTAAATGGATTTGAATACCGTTTGTTCTGGAATTTTAAAGAAGTAAGCGATCATTCTGGTGAGTATGAAAAACTGGTTTGGAAAACCGGTGCAGGAGTGCCTTCAATCGAAATGGCTCTTCATGAAATGCGGCTTCAACCCTTACATCAACATTTCGAAGAATTGTTTGCGGAGGACATCATCAATTTTCTCATCAATAGATCCAGGGAGGTAAATCATAGCAAATCTGAAAAGCTTGGCTACACTTTACTTAAGGGACGGTATGACATTTTTGTTCAGAAGATAGCTGAACATTTTAGTCTGCATGATGTGAACAGAGAACTCTGTAATGAAGCATTTATGAGTAGAATTAAATCTGTTGAAGCAGCGTTTAATTTTATATCGGGCAGCAATAAAGCATTGAAAGATAGTCTCCATCGATATGGAATTTCTTCTATCGATGATTTGCTTACCATTGGCAGTAAATCCGGATACCGTGAGAATATGATACTGGTTGTAGCTGTCTTTGCAATCCGGTCTTTATTTGAAAATCTTTCAGAAGAAACAACAACTTTATTAAACAAGAACCTAAAGATACATTGGCCTCTACACAATGTATTGCAAAGAACAGGACGGGGTGATAATGCCATTGCACGTGATATATCGCTGGTGAAAATACTCACTCAAAATCAAGGAGATTTATTTAACTTCGGAGCACTCAAACCATTTATTGATAAACCAACTGAGCTCTCATTATTCCGTCAAACCATTTGGGATCAAAAGGCATTAGAAGCCGCAGAAACCTTAAATATTTCTGAAGTACAGGATTTTATTGGAATCAATGAATATGAAGGAATTTTGTACTTTAGCAAAGAAAGCTTTGAAGAGTTTTTAAACTGGCTGTTCACTGCATCTCTGTTAAGCTCTTTTCACTTAATGGATGATGCCATATCACATGCTGAAAGGAAAGGAATAGAGTTTTTAGTGAAGGAGAAAGTTATGTTTCTATTTACAGCAAGAAATGTATCAGATCAGGCAGGTTATCAAATAGATCGGCTGAGAAAATTATTGTTGCAGGTAAAATAAAATCAGTAAAAAGCGGGTTTTATATTTATGAGAATTAGCACAAAGATTTGGATTTTTCTATTCCTTGTTTGTATACCCTTCACTGTAAAGTCGCAGATAAAAGGTGTAGGTCTTCCCTTTATTTTAAATTACGAGCGTAATGAATACAAGGCCAGCACCCAAAACTGGTCTATCGCCCAAAGCAAGCGTGGATTTATCTATTTTGGAAATAATGATGGCATTCTGGAGTATGATGGCACCAGCTGGAATATATATACTGTGCCCAATTCCTCCATTGTTCGCTCCCTGCTTGCGCATGGCGACACCATTTTCGGCGGAGCCTTTGAGCAAATTGGATATCTTGCCCCAGATCATAGCGGACAAATGAAATGGAATTCACTCAACCATCTTATCCCACCACAGTTTTCTAATTTCGATGAGATATGGAAAATATTTCATCACGAGGGTAGCATTATTTTTCAATCTTTTCAATATATTTTCATTTTAAAAAACAATCAGCTAAAAGTTATCGAGCCTCTTGACCGCTTTAGTTTCATGCACTCGGTGGGCTCCGATATCTATGTTGTTGATCGCGCACAGGGCTTAATGTTGATCGATAATGATTCGATTCATTTACTAAATAGTGATGAAATATTCTTAAATAATGAAATAACTTGTATGCTGC
>JBEPXC010000314.1:0-4153 GCA_041642035.1 Sphingobacteriia bacterium | reverse complement strand
TTAAAAAAGGAAATCTTATCTATTTGGCGAAGGCCACCGATCTGGTCTCTCTAATGACGGTAATTTTTATTTGACCGGGATAAGTCATTTCCGTTTGTATTTTCTTGGAAAGATCGTACGAAATTTGCTCGGCTTCTTTATCCGATATCTTCTCGCTACCCACTATAACCCTGAGTTCACGACCTGCCTGAATGGCATAGGTCTTAACAACACCGGGATAAGATAATGCGAGCTCTTCAAGGTCATTTAAACGCTTTATATAGGCCTCAACAACTTCACGTCGGGCACCGGGTCTTGCACCTGAAATGGCATCACATACCTGAATAATGGGCGAAATAAGATTGTCCATTTCCACCTCTTCGTGGTGCGAACCGATGGCATTACAGATCTCAGGTTTTTCCTTAAATTTCTCGGCCAGTTTCATACCAAGCAATGCATGTGGCAGATCAGGCTCATTGTCGGGCACTTTACCAATATCATGCAGCAGAGCAGCTCTTTTGGCCATTTTGGGGTTAAGTCCAAGTTCTGCAGCCATGGTGGCAGCCATGTTAGCCACCTCCTTGGAGTGTTGCAGCAGGTTTTGCCCGTAAGAGGAACGATACTTCATCTTACCTACCAGGCGGATTAATTCATGATGCATATTATGTATACCCAGGTCGATGGTGGTACGCTTACCAATTTCCAGAATTTCCTGATCGATTTGTTTTTTCACCTTGGCAACAACTTCCTCAATGCGGGCAGGATGGATGCGTCCGTCGGTAACGAGTTTATGAAGCGACAAGCGGGCTATTTCCCTGCGAACGGGGTCAAATCCACTAAGAATAATAGCTTCAGGGGTATCATCAACAATAATTTCAACACCTGTTGCGGCTTCCAGGGCACGGATATTTCGTCCTTCCCGGCCGATTACTCTACCTTTAATTTCATCGTTTTCTATGGGAAATACCGACACTGAATTTTCAATGGCTACTTCAGTAGCGGTACGCTGGATGGATTGAACAATAACTTTGCGAGCCTCTTTATTGGCATTTAGTTTGGCCTCTTCCATGATATCCTTAATAAAGGACTGGGCTTCGGATTGGGCCTCATCCTTTAAGGTTTCAACCAACTGAGCCTTGGCTTCATCAGCTGAAAGACCACTTATGGTTTCAAGTTTCTCGATTTGCAGTTTGTACCCTTTCTCTATATCTTGCTGTTTCTTTTTGGTAATTTCTATTTGCTGATCAAGCTGTTCTTTAAGGGTAGATGTTTCTTTTTGTTTTCTCGAAATTTCTTCCAGTCGCTGATTAAGGGTTGTTTCCTTTTGTTTGATCCTGTTCTCACTAATGCTAATCTCATTGTTTTTGGCAGAGACATGCTTTTCATGATCAGCCTTGAGTTGCAGAAATTTTTCCTTGGCTTGAAGTATTTTCTCCTTTTTTATAACCTCAGCTTCATTTTTTGCATCCTTGAGGATTCGCTGACTTTTCTTCTCCAGAGATTTTCTCAGGAAGGTTGTTGAAGCCAGGATTCCTAAGCCCAGAGAAACCAAAGCGATAACAGCGCATAATATTATATCCATATTCTTATTTAATTATAGTTAATTAGTAAAATGAAAAATTAAAAAAACCCGCAATTAATTCAGAAGGTTTGTATGAAACCCCAAAATACATGGCTGAGGAGGCCGGAAAAACGCAAACGTCCACTGATCGCCGAAGCGATTTTGCCATGATAAATCATGGCAAATGAGGCCTGTTTTTATTCAACCGAGCTATTCCTCAAGTGTTTAAAATGTTGAGTTTCAAAAACGTGTATTGAATTAATGCGGGTATAGCTAATATTTTTTTCAAAGAGCGATTATTTTCTTATTCTTTCAGATAGGCATCCAGCAGTTGGTCGATTTGCTTTAATTTATCACCCAGTACTTCACTGAATTGAGACGATTCGTCAGATTTTACAACATCAACGGCAAATTGCAATGCCACCATAGCCAGCAGGTCTTGTTTATCTCTGAAGGCAAAACTATTGGCATAATCTTTCATTTTAGTATTTATAAGATCTTTTGCTTTTCTGCACTGTTCTTCTTCTTGTTCACTGCCAACTTTAAGTCTGTAAGGACGGTCAGCAATTATAACTGATATATGTTGTTCTTTCATCAAAATGGTTATTGCGGCTATCTGTTCAAAAGTGAATAACACTTATCTAATTCCCGCAGCAGTTCGTTTATTTGGAGCCGGGCCTGCAATGTATCTTCTCCCGACAGTACTTTCGTTATTTTTAATATATTGATATTATCCTCTAATTCAACAATCTTGCTTTTTAAACTACCCACCTGATGCTCCAACTCACTTTTCTGCTCCGAAATTTTTGTATTTTCTTCCTTTAATTGCTGATTATTAAAAACTAACTTCTTAACTTTATTTTCTATTCCGTCTAATACCAAAGGTAAATATTCCATGCAATCTAAAATAAACTTGATGCCTATTACAAAAGTAACATTTTTCAGGTAAATTTAGGAATAATATTTAATTTTCGAAAGCCTTTTCGCAATAATCTCTATAGAAAAAATTATCCCGATTATATGTAGGAAAATCCTAACCGGAGATGTATTTACAAATAAACCTCGTACAGCTATGAAAGAAGATTTCATACACTTTTTGTGGAAATACCGCCTTTTTAACACCAGCCAACTCTATACCACCAGAGATCTTGCTGTTGAAATACTCAATACAGGAACGGCAAACATGGATGCAGGACCAGATTTTTCGGCTGCCCGCATTAAAATTGATGACACCCTGTGGGTAGGTAATGTTGAAATTCATATCAACAGCAGCGACTGGTATAAGCATGGGCATCATAATGATGATGCCTACAACAATATCATTTTGCATGTGGTAATGAATCATGACAAGGAAATAACCGACAAAGCAGGCAATGATTTGCCTGTGGTGGAATTGAGAAATTTCTTCGACATGGCTCTATTTTACAAATACAAGCAAATCATCAGTTCCAAAGCCTGGATAGCCTGCGAGAACTATATCGAACAAACGGACAATTTTATTGTAGTCAACTGGCTCAATCGACTGTTGGTTGAAAGACTCGAAAACAAATCGAATGAGATACACCAGTTCTTTAAATACTTTGAAAACGATTGGGACCAAACCTTTTATTATTTTTTGGCGCGTAATTTTGGGTTTAAAGTTAATGCCAGCCCCTTTGCCCTGCTGGCACAGAACACCCCCTTTCGCATACTTGCCAGGCATCGTGATGATCTCACACAACTGGAGGCCATTCTTTTTGGTCAGGCCGGTTTGCTGGAGCAAGATTTTGCTGATGCGTATCCAACGCTGCTTAAAAGAGAATATACTTTTTTAAGGCACAAGTACAACCTCAAGCCTATGGAAAGTGCTTTATGGAAATTTGCCAAACTACGCCCCTCCAATTTCCCAACCTTGCGTATTGCGCAGTTTGCCCGTCTAATTCATCAGTCAAATCATCTGTTCAGCAAAATTACAGATAATGGCTCGATTGACGATTTAGCCAGTTTGTTTATTGCCCAGTGCTCACCCTATTGGTCAAATCATTACCGGTTTGACAAAGCCTCTGCACCCAAGCCGAAAAACCTGGGCACCTCAGCTATAGAAAACATAATGATCAACACCCTTGTGCCTCTCAAATTTGTCTATGGATCAGAAACCCTGCAACCCACCATAAGAGATCAGGCTATAAATCTGATCACAGAATTGCCTGCCGAACAAAACAATATCATTCGCAAGTGGCATCAGGTAGGTCTGAAGCCACAAAATGCAGGCGAAAGCCAGGCGCTGATTGAATTAAAGAAATACTATTGTACGCCCAGGAAATGCCTTCAATGTGCCATTGGTCATAGCCTTGTGAGGCAGAATTAAATCCTTGCCTTTTGCTAATAGAGTTAAGCCTGTTCGGTTCTGATTTCGTAAATGATGGGAATCAGGGGCTTCAGGGTGGCACTAACACCGCAATAGCTATCACGGCTTAATGCTACAACTTTCTCGAGCTTATCCAGGGGAAGGTTATCTCCTTTGAACGTATATATCACCTTCATCGATTCGAAGGCTTTGGGCAGCTCATCCTGGATTTCTCCCTCTACTTTAATAGAAAGGCCTTTGATGTCAACCCTCATTTTCTTTAGCAT
>JBEPXC010000313.1:0-4164 GCA_041642035.1 Sphingobacteriia bacterium | reverse complement strand
TTGAGATTGAGTTCCCAGGTGCCTATACTACTGGAACTTAAGGCAAAGTCGAGGCGTTGTTCAGTTTCCTGCAACCGTAAGTTGGCTTTCTCCAGCTCTGAATTAACTTCCAGCAGCTTCTTCTCATTATTTTCGACCCTAAGGAGGGCTTTTTTGAGTTCATCATTCTGAGTGGTAAGATGTTCTTCGCTCTCCAGAATTCTATCACGCATAATCTGGCTCAGGAAGATTTGATTGCGCATTCGGCGATAGGTAAAAAAGCCCACGCTGACCACTAATAAATATATCAGACCATGTGAATAAGCCAGTTCAATGGCTTTCTGATTGGCAATCTGACTGTATTTGTCTAAAGGAACCGAAACACTTACTCCGCCTCGTACCTGACCTAGCTGATAACCCTGCGTAGCATGGCATTTCATGCAACTTTCCTCAACTACCATGGCATGCATGTAGCGTAAGTGCCTTTTGCCGTCAATATCAACAAAGTCGCTGTGTTCCCTTATTCCTTGTTCAAATTTTTCCAATGCATTCCTTTCCCATTCATCTGCAATATTTTCAGCCCTTATCGGGTTTAGACTAGTTATATTTCCCTGTACTCCATATTGTTCTTTTGCAAGCTCATGGACTTGTCTGGTCATATAAGCAGGATTTACCAGCGTTAACTTTAGTTGCTTCTCTGGGATATCGATGTCGCGATAAGGAATAAATTCAAGAATGGGATTAGCAGGGGTTTCTTCACTAACAGGAACATACACGCCTCCATGCATAGAAGCCCAACGCCGGTAAAGCACATCCTTGTTGTAAGTGGCATTGGCCTCTACCCGGGCAAAGTCGTAGGCAACCTTATAGGTATTATGGATATTCCATTGCACAGAAAAGGCTGTAATAAGGGTTATTGCTATAAACGCAAGTAGAAATAATAATCGCAGTTGCAGAAACTCCTTACTCATTGTATACCTTTTTGTTTTTATCACCCAGAATGAATAGTAAAATTATTGTTTTATGATTAATTTTTATAATAATAACTTAAATTAAAATACTTACATCTATCTTAAACTAGCCAGACTCAAAGTAAGCTGTTTAAAAATAGGTACTTATAAATTGTCAACATGATAAAAGCCGCAGCGATACATCTTTTTTTTTCAATTATTAAAAAAGCGCAAAGGGAATACTTCCTTTGCGCTTTTTTTCATACCCCACAAGATCGGGGGAAATGATGTTTAGCTTACCCGCACACCCAAAGGTTTTAGCAAGTAAAATAAAACCTAATTAGTCGTCATATCTGTCTTCAAAAGAATCAATAATGTCATCCAGCCTGTCCAGAAGTTGATCAGCGAGTTCTTCATTTCCATCAGGGTCTTCCGGGTAAATTTCAATCACACCATTTTCGTTTCCATCGGTTGCCGATAGGATGTTTATTCCCCCCTGAGCAGAGTCAAAAAGAGCAAGGATATCAAACGAAACGGTAACCACAGCCATCTCTGCTTCTTCCAACAAAACATCATTTTCAAATTCAATCTCTATTTCAAATTCTTCATCCGTCCAGAAGACAAATGGCATACCATGTAAAGTACCTTTTACCAGTATTGATTTTTCAAACATCTCAGAAATAGCATTCTCATTTTTGTCGAATGTGAATTCGATCTCATCATAGGCAGCCTGAGGAAGTGCTACATTTTGTACAACATTGGTTGATAAAGCATTTCCGTTTTGCATCAAATCAACCTCAAAGGGGCCTTTGAGTTCAATATCAGAAGCGATACTATCGGTTTCGAAAAGGGGATCGTCATCGTCAAACTCGAGCTCGATCTCTTCAATATTAATGACAAAACTCTCAATAATAAAGCTATCTTCAACTGTAGAGCTTTTTGTAGTATTTTGAGTGGCCTGAAATTTTAAAGTCAGACCTTCCTTTATCTCATCCTTTTCGCAAGAGACAAACAAAAACGGAAGTGCCAGAGTGAGAATCGCGAGGCGGGCAAGGATTGCTAAATTTTTCATAATGTGTTGTTTTTAAGTGTTAGTAATTATTAGTGTGTTACGGTAATAAAGAGCTTTATATTCCTCTCTGGGTAATTGACGTAATAAATTATCGCAGGGTTGGAATGGAATGAGGATTTTTTTATGTACAGGAATTCAGAAAGTATTTTTCCTTCTATTCCTTCTGAATCAATATTTAGAGCCTATGGGGCTACTGGCTATTATCCCGTTATTTATAGAATTGGCCTCACTCAGGTTTAATTACCGCGAAAAGTTATAATAAAGTGATAACCTGAGCTCCACACTGCTGTTGTGAGTTCTTTTAAGAGAAGGGAAAGTGTATGCACCTTGATAAATATTCGGCAACCCTAATGTGAAATGAATACCTGGAGAAAATAGCAGCCTGCCCGTGATGGGGATATTCAGATAATGGCCTCCAATGATTCCGTAATCATCACCCCGGTAAACACCGGAAATGTCCTCTTTCATTCCGGCAATGGTTTCACTGGCAGAATTCAGCAAGCCATAATACAGGCCCAGGGATGTGCTGTGAGAGACAGAATGAATAAGCCATCGGTTACGATGCTTGTAAGCGGCAAGGATTTCAGCATGAAAATAGTTGAGGGAAATTTCCCGCTGGCTATATCTTCCAAAAATGTATTGTTCGTAATTTTGGCCACTCCTGGATGAAAAAGAAAGGCTGCTTTCCATTTCCCAATGTTCAGAAAACCGATATCTAAGGCTCACAGCAATGTCGGGATATATTTGCATGCGTGTAGTGGTGCCTGAATTGGGATTGAAACCCTGGAACGTTTCGTGATTGTACAGCCAGGTGTTTTTCATCGCGGTTGTAAACCCCAAGGCCAGCATGCCTTTACCGGCATCTTCAACTGAAAGCCTCGCCGGGGTTAACTTTTCAGTTTTTTCAGGTACAATATCAGCAACTTTCTGCCCGTAAGGCTGAGCGGTTGTTGCCAGAATAGCCGGGTTGGTGCGCAGGGGGTAAAGGGTGGAGGTGCCGCTTACGCTTGCAGCTTCCTTAGAATTGTGTGGTAAATAATTTTCCTCCCGAAATATATCTTCAGGCGACTTTAGCGGGCTTATAGCTATGGCTCCAACACCTTGATTGGAGTTGCCCTCGCTATTGCTACCAGCAAGGGTGTTATTGAATTCCGATGGTGGTACCCCACGGTTTGAATTGGTAGATTCTCCATAATCTCTTTCATCATCCGGGGTAATAAATTCTGTTGCTTCCACAACAAGCTCTGCGTTTGGTGAAGATAGGTTGCTGATAAGCCATACCGACACTGTACTTAAAAGAAGTATTGCTATGGCTGCTGCAATCCTGGTATTAAACCACCAAAAACCTCCAGTCCTCTTGTCTTTATCAAGTTGTTTGGCAATATCTCCCCATACCTCATCAATATCCATTTTTCGGGAGATATCCTCCCATAATCCCTCAGGAGCCTTCTCAGTACCCAGGGCCAGCTGAGTTTTGTAATGATGAACGAGTTGATTTTCATCGGCTTGATCCATGTTAAAGGCAATCTCGTCCCACAAACCCTCAGGTGCCTGCTGCTGGGATTGGGCAAGTTGACTTTTGTACAGATCGATGAGTTTCTTTTCGTCCATTTGCTATAAGCTTAAATTTCAACCCATTGCTGGAGTAATTGGCGGGCACGGCTGTATTGAGATTTGGAAGTGCCTTCCGAAATGCTTAGTTTTATGGCTATCTCCTTGTGCGAATAGCCCTCTAATGCAAAGAGATTAAAAACCATACGGGCACCCTCGGGTAATAGCTTAATCATTTTCACAATGTCTTTAAACCCTTGTCCATCCCTTTGCTCTCCATGTCCGGGTGTGATTTCTGCGATGGTTTCTATATCTACAAAAGAATTGACTTCTTTTTTTCTTCGAAAATGGTCTATAGCCGTATTGACAACAATTCTTCTTACCCATGCTTTCAGAGGTCCTTTTCTGTCGTATTTTTCAATGCTTCGAAATACTTTAATAAAGGACTCCTGAAGGATATCTTTTACTTCATCGCGGTCTCTTTCGTAGGTCAGGCATATATTATACATTTCATCAGCATACATTCGGTAAAGCTGCTCCTGAGCCTTTCGGTCGTTTTTGATACAGCCGCCAATGAGCGTTTCTTCCTGAAAATTCAAATATGTGGTCATT
>JBEPXC010000312.1:0-4165 GCA_041642035.1 Sphingobacteriia bacterium | reverse complement strand
TATATAGAAATTTTTGCCTTCCACCTCTTACTTCCCATATCCCTTCATCCGGTTGGTTCCAGTTATTGCAAAGCCAATCGATTTGTTTGCCCAGGGCCAGCCAAAAATCATATGATATTGGCTCACCATATTTATTGTACAGGTAAACCGCATCCATTAATTCACCATAAATATCAAGCTGTAGCTGGTCGTAGGCAGCATTACCTATCCGCACAGGCCCTGTTCCTTTGTAACCTTCAAAATGGTACAATGTTTCTTCTTTTAAATCCACCGTTCCATCTAATTTATACATCAATCCCAGGTAACCGGCATGCCCTATGTCCTGGCATTGTTTTTCAACCCACTGGATAAATTCGGTGGCTTCTTTGGTATACCCCAGGCTTAACAGGGAATAAATAGTAAACGAGGCATCCCTGATCCAGGTATAGCGGTAATCCCAGTTTCTTTCGCCCCCCAGCCATTCCGGCAGGCTGAATGTGGGGGCAGCCACCATAGAACCATATTTAAAGGAAGTCATTAATTTCAGGATGAGCGCAGAGCGGTTTACAATATCGGTATACCGTCCGCTGTAATTGCAGATCGAAATCCAGTCTTTCCAATAGTTAATGGTTTCATACAAATTTTTATCAACAAAATCTTCCGTATTTGTAATCGAAAGGACATCTTCTTCAGCCAATCCAAGTATAAAGTTGGCATGTTCACCTTCATTGAGGGTAAATTCGGCAACGGCGTCATCATCCATTTTACTTAAAGGCACATTGCTCTTTAACAGGATGTGTAAGGGCTTATGCTCCCCGCTTTTAAATAAAATATGATTATTGCTGGAAATAGCTTGATGTTTAGTCCTTGCATAATTAAAACGTGGCCTGCATTGCATTGAAAATTTCATTTCACCCCTAACGCAGGTAACCCTTCGCATTAATATGTGGCCCTTAAAAAGCTCCTCCACCGGCATAAAATCTGTAATCTCGCTCACACCCTGCTCTGACAAAAACCTTGTTAATAAAACATTGGTGTCGGGCAGGTACAACTGTTTTGTGTTGAAATCATGTAAATGAGGGCAGATCGTAAAGCTTCCGCCCTTTTCATGGTCTAATATAGAGGCAAAAATGGAGGGTGAATCAAAATAGGGAAAGCACATAAAATCAATTGAGCCATTGAGGCCTACCAGTGCAATGGTGTTTAAATCGCCAATGACTCCATAATTTTCAATGGGTTGATAATTTTGGGCCATGGAATTAAGATTGTGAATATTTGAACTGGGTGCACATAAATGTTATTTTGTAATCTATTATTAACAAATCGAAGGCAGGTTCGTTCAAAATTTTCGTGACATGGGTTGATTCTTTATCTGAATAGAATTCTGGTCTGGAAAACATGTTTTTTGGAACTTTCCATCAGGTTATGTTCTTTGGCACAGGTCTTAATCTCATCAGTCCTTTAAATTTACCGTAACAAAAATGTGCACGGTTGTTGCCATTTTTTGTGCATTCCTGATTACGAAAAATGTGCACTGGCAGTTACCACTTAAATCTCTAATCAGTAAATAAAACTGCACACTTTTTCGTAATTAAGAATACACACTTTTTGACAACAATGGCGCACAGTTTTTATTTAAATAAAATTTACAGAGGAAATTAAGTTTTCTACAACAAAAAATCATTTTAACCTGTAATAACCTTTCCTGTATTTGTTGGATTTGGGATTAACCACCCTTGCAAAAATGCTACCTTTCTCCTTTTTGATATCGTATAAAAGAATCCTATTCACCCTAATTTTCAAAGCTTCATAGCTCAGGCTTTCGTTGGCAAACAGATTGTTGCTCATGTTAAGAATATGCCTGGCGATATGCTTTACATGAAGACCCTGGTGCTTTGCCTTTTTATCAGAAAGGATGATCTTAATAGATTCTTTTATATTCATAACAGGTAAAGTCGCTAGCCTAATGCCCATGTTAGAAAGGATATTTATTCTGCGATATTAATCCTTTACCTTGATATTTATTTAGGGATACAATTGCCTCATGCCTTTTACCTTTCATTCGCTTCATTTACTTCAAAATTGCTATTTCTGTTAAAACAAAACCATATTCAAACCAGGTTGTCGCTACTAAGAATATCATATACCAATCAACACTAATATCCTTTTAATTTTAATTCAGGATTATAATTTCTATCCATTGTATATAAAAAACTGTCTGCATGTTGTTAATGCAAGAAAAAGGTTAGTCACTAAATCACCGATTTGATATTTCTTTACTATCAAACTTGAGAATATTTCATTAGTTTTTGCATCTACTAAAAAAAACAGATTTTGGTCCGAATTTGATTTTCATTCAACATAGGCTTTAAATTTGATGGGTAAATGTAATAAACCTTTCAGCGATATAACATTATTTGGCTAATGAAATATCAACATATTATCTGTGTCTTTCCCTGGAATCACGCCACGCTGCAGCACCCTAGAGAAATCTTAGGCAGGAAGCAATAGTATTATCAGGATACCTCCCTTATAAAAGGCCCCCCATGGTTTGATTTGCATAAAACTACCCCCCTTCTTCTAAATTGGGAATTGGCACCCCCTATAGTTTATTTTAAAGTTTGAATGGGTGGTAAATTATTATTTTTAAGCACCACAAAAACTGGAAGGAACTGTTGAAAGGGCAGAATATGAGCCACACCAGTTCATAAATGAAGATACTGGTGAAGTTATTGAACTGAGCTACCGCTGGGTATTTGTTCCCAAAGGTGAAAAAGCACCACAGTACGTTGGAGCGGAACAGGAAGCTGAGCTGGTTTAACCTGCAGGGAAAGGAGGCTCAGATGTCTCCTTTTCTTGTTATGATATTGCAATCATACATCTTGTAGAAACAGGTTTTCTGCTGTATTTTACATTTTTTGAGACGGTATTTCCTGTAGGTGTATAATTAAAAAATGCCACTGAATAAATGACAAGTAAGGAGGCTAAAAGTCTCCTTCTTTACTTGTGAGCCCATTCTTCAGATAATCATATTCAACTTTTCCATAATCCAAAATAAAATCCATTTTATAGAAGACAGCAGAAATTATTTCTTCAACTGGCAAATTAGGCATAAGACCAGCATCAACTTCAAATAACTTAAAAACCAAATTATTACACTCCTGGTAATCGTAGTATCTTATATTTCTGAAATTAACTGAATTTAGTTGCAAAATTGCAGGAGGGCTATTTTCTTCTACTGAAGGTATTTCTTTGACAGTAAAGCTTAATGATTTTTCAATTGTAGTTGTTTTTGGATTAGTTTGACCTAAATCAGCAGAAAGTTCCAACAATTTTGTACCATATCTTACTATTGATGCTGAAACTTTATTGTCTTTCTTTTCAAATTCAAGGTCGGCTCCGAATTTTGGGAATCCCCATATCTCTCTCCCTCCAGTGATAGCTCCTGGATCTTCAAGATATAACAGTGTCCAATATTGTCCTGACTTCCCGTTATACTCAACTGGGATCGTTACATACATTTCAAGATAACCTGCACTAATCAATGAAGGTATTATTTGCCTGCCAATACTAATGGACAATAAATTGTCTGAGTTAGGAATCAAAGGTTCAGGCACTAATTTCTTAATTGTCTCTTGAGTTGTTTTAAAAGTAACTTCAACCAATTCACTGCCTCTGTATTGGAAGGGTGGATTAGGTGAAAACCAAGCTTGATACCTGGTTTGACTCTTAGCTAATAAGTTAAATGTAAATAAGAAAGACAAGAAGAATATTAACTTTTTCATGGCAGTAAACATTTGGTTTTTATTAAATCAAGTTACAAAATATTTAACTTAAAATCAACCTTATACACCAAGAATTCATTTACTAATCATCTTACCCAATCAACTAATAATTCATTTACTTTAAATTAAATTCTATGGATTTACACAAAGCACAAAGAAGGGCAGCTAAAATTAAGCTTGCCATCCAGGGTCCATCAGGCTCTGGAAAAACCATGTCATCACTACTGCTGGCATCTGGAATGGCTGACTGGTCTAAAATAGCTGTCATTGACACAGAGAATCATTCAGCAGACTTCTACTCCCATCTGGGAGAATACAACGTACTACAACTTGAAAAACCATTTACCCCTGAACGCTATATCAAAGCTATTGAAGCATGTGAGCAGGCAGGAATGGAAGTA
>JBEPXC010000311.1:0-4165 GCA_041642035.1 Sphingobacteriia bacterium | reverse complement strand
TTTTATCATTCAAAAACATCGATTTATTTATTAAATTTGCGGCTCAAATCAAAACCCACCTTATATGATTTCATTTATTGAAGGTGAAATTGCTGAGCTCACCCCCGCTTATGTTGTAATTAACTGCCATGGCGTGGGATACATGTTGCACATTTCACTCAACACCTATACATCGATACAGAATACGCAGAAAACCAGGCTCTTTAGTGAACTGATTGTGCGCGAAGATGCTCATACCTTGTTTGGATTTGCCAGTGCTCGTGAGAGAACCCTTTTCAGACATCTGATTTCGGTAAGTGGTGTAGGACCCAGTATAGCAAGGATGGTTCTTTCGTCGATGAGCGTGGAAGAAGTCAGCCAGGCCATTGTGGGAAATAATGTTGCTGTATTGCAGGCTGTGAAAGGGATCGGAGCCAAATCGGCTCAACGTATTGTATTAGATTTGAAAGATAAATTGGAAAAAGAAGGGGTATTAGCTGGTGAAAATTTGGCTCCTGCAAACAATACTATGCGAGAGGAAGCGTTATCTGCTTTAGTGATGTTGGGTTATAACAAAGCTTCTGCTCAAAAAACCCTTAATCAGGTGTTGAAAAATAATCCGGGCGCATCGTTAAGCATTGAGCAGCTTATCAAGGAAGCTTTGAAATATTCTTAAAATGTATTTGCAGTATTTTTAAAAAAAACATATTGGTGCTTAACAATTTTCGAATCATCAAAACTTTTGGGGTACTACTGTTCACTATATTTCTTGCCACCCACTATCAGGGTGTGGCACAAGGGGGTGTTTCAGATACAGAGCTAAGCACCGATACTATAATTCAGGATACCACTTTCGTTGATCCTCAGCCTCCCCTAAGTGTTTCTGAAGCTACTCCCGCCGATTATATTTTTGAAGAACCTGCCCAGGAAGGCATCATCCTCAATGAGGCTGAAAACATTAGTACGGAAATCCATTATGACCCCGACACCAGGCAATACTATAAGGTAAGAAAAGTAGGTGATCGTGTTATTGGTCGTCCCCAATACATCAGCTTTGATGAATACCGGGAATATGATATGGATCAGGCTCTTCGCAGATATTGGAGGGAAAAATCGCAGCCCCAGGCCTTTGAGCGACAAGATGGATTAATCCCACAAATTTATGTAGGCGGCGAGGTATTCGACCGTATTTTTGGAGGAAGTACCATCGATATCAGACCTACCGGTTCGGCAGAACTTATTTTTGGCGTATTATCCAACAAAAGAGAAGATCCTCAGCTTGATGAGAAGAGGCGCAGGCAAACCAATTTTGACTTTCAGCAAAAAATACAATTGGCGGTACAGGCGAAGATTGGAGAAAAGATTGAAATACAAACCAACTATAATACCGAAGCAAGTTTTGATTTTGAGAATAAAATGAAGCTTGAATACCGGGGCAATGAGGATGAAATACTTCAGCTCATTGAGGCAGGTGATGTAACCCTGCCATTGCCGGGAACCCTCATCTCGGGCAATCAGGGCTTGTTTGGTTTTAAAACCCAACTGCGTTTTGGACATACCACGGTAACGAGTGTATTTTCCCAACAAAGGACTGAATCAAAATCCATTGAAGTACAGGGTGGCGCCCAAACATCGGAATATGAATTTAAGGCCGATGATTATGAAGAAAACCGTCACTACTTCTTATCGCAGTATTTTCGGGATCATTATAATGAAGCCCTGGATAACCTGCCTATAGTAGGAAGCAATGTGGTGATCAACAAAATTGAAGTTTGGGTTACCAACATAGGAGCTGCCACTGAAGACAATCGCAATATAGTGGCTTTTTCTGATCTGGGGGAACCTAATCCTCACAATCCGGCTCTAGGCTCAGGAGTTGCGGTACCTTCGAATTTTTCCAACGATCTGTATACAAAATTCAACAACTCCCCTATTCGCAACATTTCTCAGGTAAACAGTTACCTGAGTGCACAAAGTGAGGGTTTTTCTGCGGGTAGAGATTACGAGAAAGTTGAAAATGCCAGGCGACTCAGAGAAAACGAATTTACCTATAATGCCCAGCTGGGATTCATATCCCTGAATCAGTCGATGAGTCCTGATCATGTATTGGGAGTAGCTTACCAATATACCATTATTGGTGATACCACCACCTACCAGGTTGGTGAATTTGCCACAGATATGGCGGCTCCACAATCCCTGATCGTAAAATTGCTTAAAAGCACCACCATCGATACCCGTCACCCCATGTGGGATCTTATGATGAAAAACGTTTACAGCATTGGTGCTTTTCAGGTCAATCGTGAGGATTTCAGACTTAATATCCTGTATGAAGATCAGGAGCTTGGTGTCCCGATAGGGTTTTTCAATGAAGGTCCTCTGGAAGGCGAGCCCCTGATAAGAGTGTTTGGGCTGGACCGGCTCAATACGCAGCTGGACCCCATACCCGATGGGGTATTTGACTTTGTAGACAATGCCGCGACCCGAGGGGGTACCATTCAATCTTCCAACGGAAGAATCTATTTTCCTGTGGTAGAGCCTTTTGGCAACTACCTGCATGAAATATTAGGAGATGAAGATCTGGCAGACAAGTATGCCTTTGATTCTTTGTATACTACCACAAAATTCCGTGCACAACAATTCCCCGAGAAGAACAGGTTTCTGCTGGAGGGGCGCTATAAATCGGCTTCCGGATCAGAGATTCCCCTTAATGCCATCAACATTCCCCAGGGCTCAGTGGTGGTTACATCCGGAGGGGCACCCTTGACTGAAAATGTAGATTATACTGTAGACTATACTCTTGGCAGGGTAAGGATTATTAATGAAGCCATCCTGAGTTCAGGGACACCCATCAGGATTTCGCTCGAGAGCTCAAGTCTGTTTAATATTCAGACAAAAACCTTAATGGGAACCCATGTCGATCATAGGGTAAACGAAAATCTTAATGTTGGGGGTACCATTATGCGTCTCTCCGAAAGGCCCTTGACACAAAAGGTTAATTATGGCGATGAACCTATTGCCAATACCATCTGGGGATTGAATGCCACCTATCAGACAGAGTCGTTGTTGCTAACGCGTATATTGGACAAATTACCCTTTTACTCCACCACGGTACCTTCGCGAATCACCTTCGTGGGTGAATTTGCTCATCTCATTCCGGGCCACTCCAGGTTAATAGGCAGCGCCGGAACAGCCTATATCGACGACTTTGAAGGCAGTAAGTCTTCTACCGACCTGCGGACGGTGCAGTCATGGTCTATTGCCAGTACCCCTCAGTTTCAAACCCAGTCAGGGATGTTTCCTGAAGGCGCCCCCGCTACCGGGCTGGGTTTCAGATACAACAATGCCCTCATGGCATGGTACATCATCGACAGGCTATTCTGGGACAAGAATGCCCTAACTCCATCTCATATACGCAATGATCCTGACCAGCAATCGAACCATTACGTGCGCGAGGTTAGAGAAAATGAGATATGGCCTAATAAGGACAACCCCAATGGGCTTCCCTCTACCCTTTCCATCCTCAATGTTGCCTATTATCCCAGCGAAAGAGGGATGTATAATTTCGACACCGCACCATCCTTATTCAGTGCCGGAGTAGCCCGTGATGGAAGTTTGGTTGATCCACAAAGCCGCTGGGGAGGCATAATGCGGGATATGGTAAATACCGATTTTGAAGCGGCCAATATAGAATACATTGAATTTTGGGTGCTCGATCCTTTCATTTATAATACCGACCATAAAGGGGGCGATCTATATTTTAACCTGGGAGATGTGTCAGAAGATGTATTGCGCGATGGACGGAAAGCCTTTGAACATGGTCTTCCCACTACAGCCCAAGTGGTCAATGTAGATACGACCATTTGGGGACGTGTTCCTACCATTCAGGCCGTGGTTGAAGGTTTTGAGAGCGATCCCGACAATCCCAATGCCCGTCGTTTTCAGGATATCGGTTTAAATGGATTAAATTCTGAGGAAGAACAAAGCTTCTACAGTGATGTTTACCTGGAAAGACTAAGCACGCTGCATACGGTAAATTCTGAAGCGTATCAGCAGGCTATTGAAGATCCGGCAGCAGATGATTTCCAATATTTCAGGGGAACAGAACTTGACCAGAATCAGGTCTCCATAGAAGAGCGCTATAAGCGTTATAATGGCCTGGAAGGAAACAGCCCCGCTTCTAATCAAA
>JBEPXC010000310.1:0-4169 GCA_041642035.1 Sphingobacteriia bacterium | reverse complement strand
GTTAGACTGAGTAGAATAGTGCGGGCCCCATCTTGCATTGGTAATGGTAATATCTCCACCTCCAACAGCAGGATAAGGATTAACAGGACGTGCCTGGTGACAATTTACACACAAATTGGAGTTTTCATAGTCGTACTCTGCGTCATTAAGCAATAGAGCAACCGGATCACTGGTTCTTACCGAGTAATCGGCCATGGTATAGGTTTCATGGATGGGGTGGCATGTTCTGCAATTGATGGCCGTGGGCTCAGCTACATTCGACATAGATCCGTCTTCAAGAAATGTCCGGAATCCCTGGCTGGTGTGGCATTGCGAACAATTCTCATAATTACGGTTGATATTGGCACCCGAGGCATGCACGGAGTGATCGTACTGGTCAACTTTTGCCAGCAGGTTTTCAGAAAAATCGTGGCAGGCGGTACAGGTTTCGGCAGCATTAGCGCCGTCTTCACCGTCGGCTCCGGGAGGGCCTGCAGGACCTTCCTTGGTACAGCTGGTAATGATCATCGATCCCAACAGCAGGAAGAAAAAGGATGATAAAACAACAAATGTGAATTTACGTCTCATAAAAAACAGAATTAAAGGTTAATAAATTGTAGTTTTTGAATAATGGTTAATTTAATGTTTATCTCCGGAATCATCATGCGTTTCATGATAACCATAAATAATGCTTTTGAAGTTGTCGGCAGGACTACCCCCAATAGTGATGACATATATGTGAATAATCAAAAATATGGAGATAAAAAAGCCGGCAATAGAGTGCACCAGACTGGTGAGCATAATACCACTATACCCAAATACGTTGAGCACAATGGTCTCTGGGTAAATCAAGGCCCAGCCGGTAATAAAGGTAATGGGAGTAATGGCATGCATTATAACATTGTAGGTTATCAATTGCATGGGATTGAACTTCCTGTCTTCCGTTACCTGGAAAGGGCTTTTTTCTCCCTTAAAAATACCAAACAGATAATACCGCAGTTGCTTTATAAAAGAAGTCAGCAAACCTTCGGTTTTAACCACATAATACCTGCCGATAGATGAAAACAATACCCCCATGAGAAAGATAAAATAGGAAACAGTGAGCAATACCCCGGCAATGTTATGCCAACCCACGGCTAGATCAAACCGGATAAGAGGATACTCAGGATCTGAATACTGCATGCTAATACCCGTTGCTATCAGCACAATCATCAATACAGCGTTAACGTGATGCCATATGCGAAGCCAAAGGGGGTATAAGTAAAGTCTTTTGGTTTTATTTTTCATGATTGCTTCTTTCTGTTATGCACAAATCGTAAGGTGGCATGAATAGCAATACCCAACAATACCAGGCCAAAAATAACGGCACTGATGAGGTTAAAATAGTAGTTGCGATTAGCGCCAATGATGTAGGCTTCGTGAGTGATGGAAGCGTTAAAGAATCCATATTTGTTGCGTCTTTCCTGTACCTGGTGCTTATATAGGGAAGCCATCAGGATGGAATTGGTAGAATGACAATCAACACATGCCTTCACCGCTTCATCAGCAGGGAGTACATGGTGGGCAACGAGGATGTCATCGTTAACCTGCGCGTGGCAATCGATACATCTTACCTTACGAAAATGCAGGCTTTGATTGGGCAACCAGTCGTGCTTGGATAGCATATTGGTCAATTGTCTCTCTATCAACACTTCATAGTGACTGATGTCTCCGTGACAATCAAGACACATAGCATTGTTATGGGCTACAATATCAACGATATCACCTCCTTCACGGGCAGTTAGGGTATAGGTATGAGGGTCATGACAACTCCAGCAACTAAAATTATCAATATGATGATCGCCATGAACGCTAAGCTGAAACTCCTCCTCTATAGTCTGAAAATTAAACGCAGCAAACTGATCTCCTGAACCATGGCAATCAAGACAACTGTATTGAAAATCGAATTTCGCCTCTATGGGATGAGGATGAATTTCATAATCCATCGAATGGCAATCAATGCAAGTAAAATGACCATGGGTGGATGTAAGAAAATCCTGCGGATCGATGCGAATCTCATCATACATCTTCATGGTGACTACATCCCCTGTTTGAGGGTCTTCCAGCTCATAATGCATGTTGCTGTGACATTCAAGACACGACTGGGCATCCTCATCCAGCAACAACTCCACCTCTTCTGCATTTGCAGCAGCTTCTGCTTCAGGATTTTGCGCCACACCGGAGAATATCCAGGCTATCATCAAAGGAAGAAGAGGGATTAACCAGCGCATCGTCCTCGATGTTTGTTTTTTCTGTGTTTTGGTCATTAAGACAGTATTTGGCGTTTCAGATGTTGTTTAGGTAGAGACGCACGGCCGTGCGTCTCTACAGACCCCGATAGTTTTTATTCCTTTAAACTTCTGATAAAATTCACAACGGCCCATCTTTCTTCTTCATCGCTAATTTTATCCTCGAAATTGGGCATTTCTTTTCTTCCCACAAACGACATATAGTAAATCTCGCCGTCGTTATATTTTTGTTGCCATTCGGCATTGGTAAAATCACCGGGGAATGTTTCCAGTTGAGCAGCCATGGGGCCATCTCCTTCTCCTGCTCTGCCGTGGCATGATCGGCAATGCCTGCCGTAGGTTCCACGACCCAATCGCAACAGGGATTCATCATCCGCATACGTATTCTTCTTGTTTTTGTATTCTGTAGGAATCTCCCACGGTTCACCTTTCTTCTTGTCCTGATCAGGAGCCGCCATAAAGGAAAAGAAAAGCACGGTACTAAATACGATTAAAATTATTGAAATTACGGTAAGTTTCATATGAGTTAGGTATTTTTAGTTAAACAATACTTGATTAATATACTATATACTCCACAACCGGGTAATGGTAAAACCAAACATAATATCCCCGTTGGTGAAATCATTACGGTTATACAAGGCATTGTGCTGGGGAATCATACCATCGGTTGAAGAAACATAGATGTGAAATGCGTGTGTAGATGTTCGTATTTCCCATCCCAGCCCGATATTGGGCAAGGCAGGATTGGTAAATTCTTTGTATTCGGTTATTTGTTCAATCTTTAAAGGCATATCGTACTGGAAAAGGATGGAAGAGCGGGGCGAAAAATTTATTCGTCCATTAAGTCCTACCGATACCTTATCATGATCAATCAAATCTTCGGTAATATTATAATGCGTAAAACTTACATTGGCCTGCATGGATAGGTAATGATTAAACTTGCGGCCAACAATAAGCTGTGAGAAATAAGAAAAGCGGTTGGTAAAGGTATAATTCTTTCCAAACTCATCCTCATTACTACCATCAATAGCCATATTGGCATAGATGCCCACTGCCACTGGAATCGTATTTTTACGCGTTTGTTCTAAAATGGTATACTTGACCGAGAAGTCATTGTACATATTTACACGGCTTAATCCATAGGCAATCTGAAGATTTTTAATGGGTACGTAGCTAAGGGCCATGCGGATATTAGCTCCGGGAGCATATATCCCGAATACATCCGAAATACCATTGTTTACTCTACCAAATTTGTGCTGGATATAATACTCCATAGTGCGTGGGCTGGATACCACCGTGGTTTGGTTATCGATTAACAGCCCGCTGGCAAAGGGGTCTCTTACAGGTAAATCTTTGGGTTTGTCTTCCTCCTGGGAATAGGCAAATAGGCTTACCGTGCAAAGTATGGTAAAAATAAATAATGCTTTTTTCATAAAATCCAGTATTTTCGTTAGTTATTTTCTGCTCCCTGGCTTATCCATGCCAGCACAAGGGCTGCCTGTACCTGGGTATAGTTTTTAAAACTATGTGATGATGAATTGGGAAATACATAAATGGTGCTCGATTCGGGCTCATCGGTATTGACCAGATCAGGAACAATAGAACCATAAGCTCTATCCGCAGTCAGATTGGGCGAAGTACCATTGTTGCCGTGGCAGGCAGTACAATTGTTTCCATCATTAAAAATAGGTACAATATCAGCCGAAAAGCTAACAGGTTCTTCTACATCGGGTAGATCGATTTCAATGGTTTCATATTCGCAGGAATGGGTTGCTATCAATAAAAACAACAAGCCCGCTATTCCTGTAATATATTTCATAACTCTAAATATTTTCATACTGCTTTTAATTAATTCTTTGTTTTTTTATGTACTGTTTCTCTTTAATGGCCGGTTAATTGTGA
>JBEPXC010000309.1:0-4198 GCA_041642035.1 Sphingobacteriia bacterium | reverse complement strand
ATCTCAGGGGATCAAATCTTTCAATGAATAACGATCGAATTCACTGGTTTTTGTTTCTCTTAATTTCTTTAGTTCATTCTTTGCTTGAATTTCAATCCAAAGCATTGGGTCATTATCGAATATTTTCCCAAAAATAATTGCTAATTCATAATTTATCGATCGTTCACCATTGATTAACTTGCTTAAGTTTGATGGATTTATATAGATATATTGAGCAAATATTTTATGTGATATTCCTAATGTTTTTAAATAACCCTTTAGGAATTCGCCCGCTGGTTTAGTTTCACTACCATCGGATTTTAAATAATCTTGCATTTGAAATTTAATAGCCAATAATTCGATTTCTCGTTTCTGTTTTTCCGACTGCTGCTTGGCTTTATTCATCATTATGGCCTGGAAATCTTTAAATTTTTCAGAACCTATGTCCATCTGATTTGTTAGCATCCCGTTGGTGAGCTCTATATCTTTTTTTCGTTTCATAGCTGTATTATTTTTCTCTCAAGATATTCATCAGAAAATAATTTATTTAAGTAATAGGCCTGATGGAACTTGCATGTACATTTTCATTTCCTTTCTTGAGCCGAAGTGCCCATGCAAGTTTCATTAATTAATTTCGATCCCTTTTCAGGATCAATGTACATTCTCTGTCCGAGTCCTGCTTTAGCTCCATATTTACAGGAATACCATTCCATTAGGTTTGTTTTCGACATAAAGGTGAGAAATCCCCTATAGACTCCATTCATTTTAAAACTTTGTTTGCAGGCATAAGCAATTAAACAGCCCGCTACAAAGTCGTATTTTTTATTTTTACGCCCGATATTATGTGGTGCAATTTCTAAAGCACTCATAATAAGCATGTCATTTTCACTAATAATTTGTAATGCTCCTTCAACACCAGGGCTTGGCCCAATGGTTCTTAATATATATAGATTTGAACTATTTTCTTTATTCAGCTGTCTCCAATTAAAATTCCAACCATCCTTTTTTAATGGTATTTCACCTGGATCAGGAACAACAATTTCAGCCTTAATTAATTTGTTGCTTTCTAAATCTAGAATGTAAGCCATACATGTTTTTTCTCTAAGTAAAGATAGAGAAAATTGTCTTAATTGTATAATTATTAATCAAATATTGTCTTTATTTGACAACTTAAAAGGATTAAATATGAATAGCCCGGTATCGTATGCGGGGAATATTAGCATGAAGGTTAAATTAGGATGATTGTTCAACTCCTTCGGAGTTGTGGGGTAAATATACTGCTCAACTCCACAGGTTGCAACCTGTGGCTATTCATATTCAAGCCCTCCGGGCTTAATAAACCACCTTTCAACGATTCAACAATCCTACAGCTTTCATTCCAGACGTTTCCATCCCGAATTTTATTTCGGGAATGGAAACGTCTTTTCGTCCGGTAGCTTCATAATCCTGAAAGGATTAAATAAACGATGCGCCCCTCTTGAAAGTCATTTTTGTGGAATTAAAGGAGATTTAAACGTGCTATATCGTAGAATGTCAATAGGTTGCGAGCTCCCCCTTTCAGGGGGTTGGGGGGTCTTGGACTGTTCGGAGTGGGTACAACCAGCCAACAATCCAACAACGCTCTGATTCCAGACGTTTCCATCCTGAAATAAATTCAGGATGACTCCTCCGGACTGCCTGTCCCGAATTTTATTTCGGGAATGGAAAGTCTTCCAACCATCCAGCAATCCAGCAATCCAGCAATCCAGCAATCCAACCATTCTTAGCGCTCTGATTCCAGACGTTTCCATGTCCTTCGGACGATGGAAAGTCTTCCAACAATCCAAAATCCAACAATTCCTCCTCAACCCAAAATTTACTACCTTTGCGCCTTTCAAAACTCGATAAAAAAATGATGAGATCTCATACCTGCGGTGAACTTCGTCTTAGCGACACCACAAAAATTGTTACCCTGTGCGGCTGGGTGCTGCGCTCACGCGACCTGGGCGGAATGACTTTTATTGACCTGCGCGACCGATATGGCATCACACAGCTGGCCTTTAACATGGAAACCCACGCTGAACTGTGCAAAACAGCGCGCGCCCTGGGTCGTGAATTCGTGGTGCAGGCTATCGGTGAGGTCATCGAACGCAGCAGCAAGAACGCTAAAAATCCTACCGGGGACATTGAAATACTCGTCAGCGAACTCAAGGTGCTCAATCCGGCCAAAACACCTCCCTTCACCATCGAAGACGAAACCGACGGGGGCGACGACCTACGTATGAAATATCGCTATCTCGATATCCGCCGCAACCCCGTGCGCCGCAACCTGGAGCTGCGTCACAAGATGGCCATAGAAACCCGTAACTATCTCAACAACGTCAACTTTATAGAAGTCGAAACCCCCGTTCTGATAAAATCTACCCCCGAGGGAGCACGCGACTTCCTGGTGCCTTCGCGCATGAACCAGGGACAATTTTACGCCTTGCCGCAATCGCCACAAACCTTTAAGCAGTTGCTTATGGTGGGTGGTCTCGACCGCTATTTCCAGATCGTGAAATGTTTCCGCGATGAAGACCTTAGGGCCGACCGTCAACCCGAATTTACCCAGATCGACTGCGAGATGTCTTTCGTTACCCGCGACGATGTGCTCGAAACCTTCGAAGGACTGGCCAGGCATCTTTTTAAAGTGGTCAAAGGCATCGACAACATCACCTTCGACCGCATGAGCTATGCCGATGCCATGAAATATTACGGATCAGACAAACCCGACACACGCTTCGGGATGCGATTCACCGAACTCAATGACCTGGCCCAAAACAAAGGCTTTAAAGTGTTTGATGATGCCCGGCTTGTAGTCGGCATCAATGCCACCGGCTGTGCCGAATACACCCGCAAGCAGCTCGATGAGCTCACCGAATGGGTGAAACGTCCACAAATAGGTGCCAAAGGCCTGGTGTATGTAAAATACAATGCCGATGGAAGCTTTAAATCGAGCATCGATAAATTCTTTACCCCCGATCAGTTGCAAACCTGGGCCGATGCCATGGAGGCCAAACCCGGTGATTTGATGCTCATCCTGGCAGGGGAGGCCACCATCACCCGCAAGGGGCTTGGCGAGCTTCGCCTGGAAATGGGCAAAAGATTAGGCCTGCGCAATCCCAATGAATTCTCATGTCTGTGGGTGCTTGATTTCCCGTTGCTCGAATGGGATGCCGACGCACAACGCTTCTTCGCCATGCATCACCCCTTTACCTCTCCGCTGATCGACGACATGGAGCTGTTGAATACCGATCCTGCAAAAGTTAGAGCCAATGCATACGATATGGTAATTAATGGCGTTGAAATAGGAGGGGGCTCTATCCGTATATTCGACAAAGATATTCAGGCCCGCATGTTTGAAGTACTTGGATTTACCCCAGAAGAGGCCAAAGCACAGTTTGGTTTCCTTATGGATGCCTTCCAGTATGGTGCACCGCCTCATGGTGGTGTGGCCTTTGGCTTCGACCGCTGGTGCTCGCTCTTTGGTGGTTCAGAATCCATCAGAGACTATATAGCTTTCCCCAAAAACAATTCCGGTCGCGATGTTATGATCGACAGCCCTTCAGGGGTTGACCACAAACAGCTCGATGAACTGGGATTGCAACTCAAACCTGCAAAAGGAACCTCAGAACAAACCAGCATCCATTAAAAAAACGCATTACGCATTAACCCACCTTGCCCATGTTTTCCATCAATAACCTGTCAATACATTTCAATGGTGAATACTTGTTTGAAGATGTATCTTTCATCATCAACAAACGCGACCGCATTGGACTGGTAGGCAAAAACGGGGCCGGCAAAACCACCTTGATGCGTATCATTACCCGGCAGATAGAGCCCGAAACGGGCCTGGTAGTGATTCCTACAGATGGTACGGTGGGTTATCTGCCCCAGGAGATGAAACTGCGTAGCCACCGCAGCGTGCTCAACGAAGCCTTCACTGCTTTTGCCGAAGCCAACGATCTGGAGCGCCGCATCGACAAATACGCTCTGGAGCTTATCGAAAGAACCGACTATGAATCGGAATCCTACCATAAGCTGGCCGAAAAGCTGGCCGATGCCAACGAGCGCTTTGCCCTGATAGGCGGTGCCACACAGCAGGCACGTGCCGAAAAGGTGTTGCTGGGACTGGGTTTCGAACACAAGGATTTTCAACGCTCCATGACAGAGTTCAGCGGAGGATGGCAAATGAGGGTCG
>JBEPXC010000308.1:0-4202 GCA_041642035.1 Sphingobacteriia bacterium | reverse complement strand
TCGGTATGGTGGAATTGATGGAAAAAACCCCTCTCGACAGCCGCCAGACAGATTTTGTAAATACCATAAAAAACTCCTCTGAAAGTCTCAGGGAGATTATCGATCAGGTGCTTGACTATTCCAAAATTGAAGCTGGAAAAGTAAAGCTTAATAAAAAACCTTTCGCAATAAAAGACATTGTTGAGGAGGCCACAAAACTCTTTCACAGCATCTGCAACAAGCCGTTGGCATGGAAGACCTTTGTTGAGCCAGACTTACCCCGACTGATTAAAGCTGATAGAAACCGTATCTTGCAGGTGATAAATAATCTGGTAGTGAATGCGGTGAAATTCACTGCCCAGGGCACATTGGAACTAAAAATTGGCTGCCCTGAAAATACCGATGATGAGACCTTGCTACTGAAAGTTGATCTTCTGGACACCGGATCGGGCATAGATATATCGCTACACGACCACATTTTTACGCCTTTCTCTCAAATCGAACAAATCGACTCAGAAAAATATCATGGAATTGGCCTGGGATTAACCATATGTAAGGAACTTGTTGAGTTGCATGGTGGAGAGATCAACCTGGAGAGTGAGTCTGGCAAAGGGAGTCGGTTCTGGTTTACTTTCAGAGCCGAACGTGTTAATGGTAGGCTGCAAACTGCCTACAAAGAGTCCACTGCAGGGGAAGAAGAGACGGAAGGAGGATTAAACATTTTGTTGGTTGAAGATAAAGCCGTTACACAAAAAGTAGTACGGCTGCAACTGGAAGGAATGGGACATAAGGTTACCCTGGCCGTGAATGGAAAAGAGGCCCTAAAAATATACAAACCGCAACTTTTTGATCTTGTCCTGATGGATATACAGATGCCGGTAATGGATGGCATCACAGCAACACGTAAATTACGGGAGAATTTTGGCCAACTGCCGCCGGTAGTAGGGTTAAGCGCCAATGCTTTCGAGGGCGACAGGGAGAAATACATCGAAAAAGGTCTGGATGATTATCTTACAAAGCCTGTACGTGCTGTAGATTTTCTAAACCTAATTAAAAAGCTTTCGCTTAAACCTTTGAAGTAGGTTTCTTTCCGATCAATTTTAGCCATAAGGGCTTGATGGTTTCTCTGGCCTCAGCATCGATGGCAAGCACGGCAAAAGCAAACACACCCAGCAACGCTGCGCTTATCACCCAGTTAACCACCTGATGGATGATTGGAATGATTCCGTGCAGCCAGTACAACACCAAAGCCGCGCCCATAAACAGGCTTATACGTGGAATATCATATGAAACATGGTAGCGTTTACGTCCCCAATACCATGAAATTACTGTCATGGAGATATTGCAAATCAAATGTGCCCAGGCAGAGGCATGATATCCCAGTAAAGGGATCAGCAGTACATTTATCAAGATGGTAATGGCGGCTCCTATCACGGCTATGTAAGCACCAAATCGTGTTTGACCGGTGAGTTTATACCAAATAGAAAGGTTAAAATATATGCCAAGAAAGATATGAGCCATCAACAAAACAGGCACCACATCAAGTCCTTCGCGGAAATCCTTACCTATGAAATATTGAATAATATCCATGTAAAGCATAATACCTAGAAAAATGAACAGGCAGGTTATGACGAAAACTTTCATAACCCGTGAATAAAGCAATTTTGCATTTTCATTTTTATACTCGGCAAAGAAAAAGGGTTCGGCGGCAAACCGGAAAGCCTGAATGAAAAGAATCATCAATACCGAAACACGATAGCACGCACCATAAATACCCAGTTCTGACATGGCAATATCTTCCGGCAGCAGGTATTTGAGCAGTATTTTATCCAGGGCTTCATTTATAATGCCTGCCAAACCGGCAACAAGCAAGGGAAGAGCGTATAAGATCATTTGTTTCCAGATGGATAAGGAAAACCCGAAACGTACCCTGAAAATAACCGGGAGCAACATCAAACTGGTGATGCTGCTGGCCACCAGGTTGGCTATGAAAACATATCCCACGCCGATCTCCGGATCGTAAAAGGATGAAATCCATTTGGCAACTACAGGGCTGCCATTTTGCAGCAGCCATGGACAACCAACCACAAAGAACACCACTAACAAAATATTTACTCCAATTCCCGTAAGTTTTATAAAAGCAAACTTCACAGGCTTGTTTTCCGCCCTTAACAGTGCAAAAGGTATGGACATGAGTGCGTCGAGCCCGATAATGATTCCAAACCACAACACATACTCAGGATGGGCAGGATAGCGCATTACCTCAGCAATTTGCTGACTAAAGGTACTGGTGAAAAACACAAAAACAAAAGCAAGAAAAAACACCGACATAAGCGACGTTCCAAAGATGGTGTTTTTCTGTTTCATGTTTTGCCCGGAGAACCTAAAAAAGGCGGTCTCCATTCCATGGGTGAGAATAACAATTAATATGGCAACATAAGAGTATATTTCGGTAATAACCCCAAACTCATGGGTGAGAAAATAATTGGTATAAATAGGAACCAGCAGATAATTGAGCAGCCTGCCCATAATACTGCTTACCCCATATATAGCCGTTTGTCCGGCCAGCCTTTTAATTGCATTTGTCATAGCATTCCACTATCAAGTGCTGCAAAGGTGCAAAAAAAAAACGAATGAGATTCCCCTCTATAACAGATTAACCAACAACTTTTATTTATTTCATAAACGGTCACTTTGTGTCCGACATTGGTCACTTTCCATATAATATGCGATGAAGGAAAAGATGAAGGAGTAAATTGAACGCAACGATGCTATCTAAAAGCCAATCCGGGATAGTCGAAGAATAAATATATGTCTTTAAATGATAATTACTCCCGTATATCTAATACTGTCCTTTGACAGGAATTCAAGAAAGACCAGCCTTTTTAAACATCTGTTCGCATCCGAACAGTGTATTACCGGATTCGTACACTGTGACACTATGTATAGATAGCTATAGCCCACCACCTATATTTGTATATATCTGTATTTCTGTTCTTTATGATGTTTGGCATAAATAATGAATAGGAAAGGGCAACAATGCAAACAAACAGATAAAACAGAAAATACTAACCATAAATCTTACAGTTATGAAAACAATTGCTCAAATTACCCTGACCAGTCTGATGATAATTCTACTCAGCAATATTTCCTTAGCCGGATCTTTAACCAAATTCAAAATGTATCTGAATGGTGATAACGCCATAGAAGTATTATCAAAAGTAGAAACCCTGGTAGATGAGTGCCTACCGGTAGTAAACACAGACTTCTATAAAAAATCTGTCCCAACAACAGCTTCCTTTACAGTAAAAAGTAAAGAAGAGCTTCCACTCGAAGAAGATCTTAATTTACCTGAAGTATCAGAGGAGAAATTATCTGTAGCCGATATGTCCGCTTTGATTAAATCACTTACTAAACCTGAAGAAGAAATAGACGATTTGAATTTTGATACACACGAAGTTTTCGAACAGATACAAGCTTCAGAACAATTCAACCTAACCCCTGAGAAACTATCTGATTTTATAAAAGACGAAAAAGAAGTAATGGAGGATGTCTATTATAGCAGTGCAGTGCCTCCATTGACCAAATAAAAAGACACTCTTCATTATCGGACATAAATATGAAAACAAGCAAGAATTAAATCCCTTCATCTAGCGATGAAGGGATTTTTTTTGTGGCTTCTATATATCACCCCAAAGCCATGAGGTTAATGCTTTCGATAACTCAACCAACAATCCTTCTTATTACATGTAAGGATTATATTCTGAAGTTTCACCTGGTTAAGGATCTACCAACACCTTTTTATCCATGGTGAAACAGGAAGTTGTGTGAGAATTGGCAGATATGAGCAAGGAGATACAAATGGTTTAGCAAGGGCAATCTGGCCAGGGTAGGGTTTTTAGGCAGCCATTGGATTAACCATGCTCCATATTCTCTAAAAAGATCGCATTATTATAAAAAACGGCTACATTTATTAGCTTATTAACATTGCTGGCGAAAACTTATTAACTTTAAATGTTGTTTAAACAAACGATCTAATTGTTATACCTTATTTAAACAGGCACGTTCACGCCTTTACCAGCTGCCTGTCATTTTTCATTCTAAAACAAACCCTATGAAAAGTAATTTTTTTATCCTCATCCTTTTTAGTGTATTTGTCCTTCTTGCATCCTGTAATAAAGATGAGGACACGACCCGCTTAGGGTTGTTAACAGAGAACATTT
>JBEPXC010000307.1:0-4230 GCA_041642035.1 Sphingobacteriia bacterium | reverse complement strand
TGCGAGAAGCCCTCAAAAAAACCGGAAAGGTTGGCGTTGCGCAGTTCGTTATGCGCTCCTCTGAAGCTCTTACGGTGCTTAAACCCAAAGATGATGTGTTGGTGCTAAGTAAAATAAGGTTTGCACAAGAAGTAAGAGATACGGGAGGCTTAAAATTACCAGCCAAATCAGTGGTAAAGGCCGAGGAATTAAAAATGGCTATTAGTCTCATCGATCAGCATACCCGCAAATTTGAAATAGAGAAATATAGAAACGAATACTCCGATGCCTTACTTAAAGTTATTGAAGCTAGAGCCAAGGGTAAAAAAGGGAAAATCCGCAAGCTTAAACCCAAAGAGGATACCCATACCCAAAATCTTATGGAACAGCTTAAAGCCAGTTTGTCAGCATCCTGAAAAAATAGATTATGAGCATACAGACTTACAAAAAGAAACGTAATTTTAGAAATACTCCTGAGCCTTCAGACGAAAAAACAGCTGGGCAGGCAGGTTTTTCATTTGTAGTACACCGTCACAAGGCCCGACGACTCCACTATGATTTACGCCTTGAAATGGAAGGGGTGTTAAAGAGTTGGGCTGTGCCCAAAGGACCCTCTATGATTGCAGGCGAAAAGCGGCTGGCCATTATGGTAGAAGACCATCCGCTATCGTATGTTGATTTTTACGGAGAAATACCAGAGGGAAATTATGGGGCAGGCACCATGGACATCTGGGATAAAGGAGTTTATCGTTCAGCCCATAAGAAAAAGAAGAATCATGAGCAGGCCCTTCTGGAAGGACTCCGGGAGGGGAACCTTAAATTTATCATTCAGGGAGAGCATCTGCAGGGCGAATTTGCCCTTGTAAGACTAAACGAAGATAAAAATGAATGGTTGCTGATAAAGAAAAAGGACCAATATGCACTGGACTCCTTTGATGTAGAAACGATAGAGCCCTTGCAGAGGGGCAAAGGAAAAAAGAGCTCTGAGCAAAAGCCCCTGGAAGCAACCGAAGAAATTGAGGAAAAACCCCTCGGGGAGTTTCCCAAAGAGGTTCCATCTCCAATGCTTGCTAAACTTAGCCCTAAATTGATTGATAACCCTGCCTGGATATATGAAACCAAATATGATGGCTATCGACTTATAGGTTCGGTTCACAAGGGAAAAGTGGTTTTATGGTCACGCAACGGAAACGATTTTACTTCAAAGTTTGAAGCTCTGGCAGATGAACTTAAAAATGTAAAGGACCAGGTTATTCTTGATGGTGAGATAGTCATTGAAAATGATAAAGGCATCAGTGATTTCCAGTTGTTACAAAACTATACTTCCACCCATCAGGGGGTGTTGAAGTATTACGTCTTCGACATCCTCTTTCTCAATGGATACAGCACCATTGATCTTTCTCTTTCGCAACGGAAGAATCTGCTGGAGGGCTTTTTTCAGAAATACTCTCTACCTCATATTTTTAATTCTCCTTTTCAGACGGGAGGTGGGAAAGACCTGTTTGAAGAATTATCAAAAAAAGGCTACGAGGGAGTAATAGCCAAAGCACCCGACAGTACCTATCTGCCGGGGAAACGATCCAGTACATGGCTAAAGATAAAGACCATAAAGGAGCAGGAGGCTATTATATGCGGCTACACTACTCCCGAGGGAGGTCGGAAGTATTTTGGTTCCATCCTGCTTGGGTTTTATGTAGATGATAAGCTCAAATATGCAGGCAATTGCGGTACAGGGTTTAATGATGCTACCTTAGCTCAACTACATGAGGCATTTAAAAAGATTACAGTGTCAGAATCTCCCTTTGAGTCTGTTCCAAAATTATCGTATTCAAAAGGAAAGCCGGTCTGGCTGAAGCCCCAAATGGTATGCAGTATTAAATTTACCGAATGGACCGACAGTGGACACATGCGTCACCCTGTGTTTCTTGGCCTTCGCGAAGACAAAGACCCTGAGGATGTAGTAAAAGAGAAGGTTGATGATACTAAGGAGAAAGGTCCCGAAAAAAAGACCATTACCTATTCGGGTAAAAAGGTTCAGTGTACCAATCTTAATAAAATCTACTGGCCTGAACAGGGATACACCAAAGGTGATCTGATCGCCTACTATCAAAGCATTCGCAAGTATATCCTTCCTCATCTGAAAGACCGGCCACAATCGCTCAACCGTTTCCCCAATGGCATTAAAGGCAAAAGCTTTTATCAGAAAAATATGGATGTGAAGCAATTGCCCGATTGGGTGAAAACAGAAAAGGTATATTCCAAATCAAATAAATCGCATATCGACTATCTGATCTGTAATGATGCGGCAACCCTCATTTACATGGCAAACCTGGGATGTATCGAGATAAATCCATGGCACAGCACCTTAAGAGAGCCCGATAAGCCTACATTTATGATGCTTGATCTTGACCCCGGTGAAATCTCCTTTAAAGCTGTGGTGGACGCCGCATTAGCTATAAAAGAAATCTGTGATGAGCTTGATATGCCTTCCTACTGCAAGACAAGCGGAGCCTCCGGATTACATATTTATATACCCCTGGCGGCAAAATATCATTACGGGCAGGTAAAAACCTTTGCAGAACTCATGGCTTGGGTTAGCCATAAGAGATTGCCTTCCACCACAAGTATAGAACGCAGCAAAGCCAAAAGAAAGGATAAAATATACCTTGACTTTTTGCAAAACAAAAAAGGACAAACCATTGCAGCTCCTTATAGTGTAAGGCCTCAACCCCTGGCTACGGTATCAACCCCGCTGCAGTGGGATGAAGTGAATCATCAGTTGTCTCCACAGATGTTTACCATACTCAACATGAAGCAACGACTCGATAAGATGGGTGATATCTGGAAACCTGTTTTGGGAAAGGGAATAAACCTTGAAAAAATCTTAGCAAAACTGGAAAGGATGGACTAATAAATTGTAAATATCGTTAAGAGGGATATTCTGTAAGATATTGCTGTAATTGTGTAAAGAGATAAAAAAGGATGCAGGTTACCTTTATAAGGCAAATTATAGTGGTAACATTTAAAACTGGATATTATGAGAAATTCAAGTTCAGATACAGCAAGAAATCTTCGGGGATTGTTTGACCAGGAGTTAAAAGATATATATTGGGTAGAAAAAGAACTCACCCGTGTAATACCTGGGGTTATTGAGAAGGTTACTTCAGAGGATTTAAGAGATGCCCTTACACATCACCTGAGGGAAACCGAAAACCAGGTGAGAAGAATCGAGGATGTTTTTGATGCCCTGGGCGAAAGGGCCGAAGAAAAGACCTGTCATGCCATGGAGGGTATTCTTAAAGAAGCCGATGAGATCATGCAAGAAACAGAGCAAGGTTTGGTTCGTGATGCAGGAATTATTGCCGCCCAACAAAAAGTTGAGCATTATGAAATGGCTACCTATGGCACCCTATGTTCCTATGCCAGGATTATGGGTGAAGAGAGAATAGAGTCGCTTTTGAACGAAACCTTGCAGGAAGAAAAAAATGCTGATGCAACCCTTACAGAGATTGCTGTCTCCAAAATTAATATAGAGATTACCTGATAAGCATTTTGTGAGATTCAATACAGTGGAATAAAATGTTGCTATGATACTTGTATTCAAAGGAAGGAATATTAGAGAACGGGATCCTGAGAAAAGGTTGTATCTGAGCAAATTCAACTGTATTTATAGGCCAGCCGGATACATGCCGGCTGGTTTCGTGCTTAATAGCTGGATCAAAAATGCTATCTGACCATAAGTGGGGTTGATTGTATCCCTTGCTCCTGAAGTGCATATACATGTTATATTCAGATTTATTTACTGTTATGATTATCGATATGCAATATATTTAAAGACTAAAAATAGACGGTTATGAATACATATAAGAGCAAATCAGAAGACATTAAAGGGCAAACCCAGAAAATGCCCGGAGAAGAACATAAAATGGACCCCACCCCCGTATACATCCGCGAGAATTATAAAGGATCGGCCAAACTGGAGGGAAAGGTAGCATTGATTACGGGAGGAGATTCCGGGATAGGCAGGGCAACTGCGGTACACTTTGCCCGCGAAGGGGCCGATGTAGCCATCGTTTATCTGCAGGAAGATAATGATGCCTTTGAGACACAAAGACTGGTAAGAAACGAAGGAAAGAGATGTCTGCTTATTAAAGGCGATATCCGTAGCCCACAATTCTGTGAACAGGTGGTTGATAAAACCGCCAAGGAGTTTGGCAGGATCAATATACTTATGAATCATGCCGGAGAACA
>JBEPXC010000306.1:0-4235 GCA_041642035.1 Sphingobacteriia bacterium | reverse complement strand
CCCTGGTTACCAGTCTGAATTTCCTGGGCCAGGAACTCAACAACTCAACGGTTACTACTCATTATCTTTACGATGTTTTCAGCTCTGTAGGCGAAATTATCGTAGTGGTCAACAAGGTGGGCCATATCCTTTTTGTTAATTCAACAGCCTGCCGGATTCTTGGCTATAGCGAACAGGATTTAAAAGATACGGACATACGTATAATCCTGGAAAAAGGGTTAACACTTGAAAGCATTTTAGATACGCAACCCACGCAAAGACCTATAAACTTTGTTGCCTCAACAGGAGAAACCCTGCCGGTATCTTTACAAATATCCAATTTCCAACGGTTGGATAATCCCATGATGGGATATGTAATTGTAGCCCGAGACCTTTCCCCACTCCTAAAGCATCAGAAAGAAATTGAAGTAAAGAACAATTTAATTTTACAGGCCAACAAAGAGCTACTAAAAGCCCATCAAAGTCTTAAGACCATCCTGGACAGCATCGATGCTTTTATATACATTGCCGATGTTGAAAGCAAGAAATTATTATTTGTTAATGAATACGGACGCAGGTTGGGAAACGATTTCCTTTCCAATACCATCCATGCTGATTTTATTGCCCCATTGAAAACTAATTCCCGGCATGGTAAGCCGGGAGCAAATGAGTATACTTTACCCCGGGAGTTTAAGTATACTGTCAACGGGCGTTGGTATGAATGTCGTGATAAAATTATTACCTGGTCTGACGGGCGTTTGGTCCAACTGGTTATAGCTACTGATATCAGCAAGCGCAAGGAAGTTGAACTGGAGCTTATAAAAGCCAAGGAGAGAGCCGAAGAAAATGATGACATGCACAAGTTTTTAATGGAAAATATGACCGATGGTGTGATTTATTTTTCAGCAAACGGCAGGATAATTTATACGAATGGTGCAGCTTCGAGTATTTTGGGAATCCCGAAGCAGGTGTTGTACAGTCAATCGGCCTATAAATTGCCTATGGTTTGCACTAGCGAGGAGGGTGAGGAGCTGGCGCAGGAATCTTTGCCTTACATCAAAACTCTCATAACGGCAATGGCTGTTGAGAATTTTATCATGAGCGTTAGGATTCCCGGTGCAGCAGAATGTAAATGGCTAAGAATAAATTCTGTTCCACGGTTTTCAGGAGATAAGAAAACGATAAATCTGGTTGTAGCCACTTTGGAGGATATCACCCATAAAAAAAATGCGGAGAAGGAGCGAGAACTAAAGGAGGAATTAGAGAAAAAGGTTGCCCTGGCAGAGGAATCACTTAAATTTAAGCAAAAATTCCTGGCCAATATGAGCCACGAAATAAGAACTCCTTTGACAGGCATTTTAGGGATATCAGAAGGCCTTGCCAGGACAGATCTTAATGATCAACAGGCCGAGTTTTTGAAAATCCTTCAGGTATCAGGAGAAAGCCTGCGCGGGATAATCGATGATGTATTAGACTATTCTAAAATTGAGGCCGGAAAAATACGGCTCAGCAAAAATGTATTCTCCCTGAGAGACACCCTAAAGTCAGTAAACGATCTGTTTTTCAACATTACCTCCAAAGGAATAAAAATGGAGTATGCACTGGCTGATGATCTGCCGCAATATATATTGGCCGATGAATTACGGATCAGTCAGGTGATACGCAATTTTGTTTCCAATGCAGTTAAATTTACCGAGCAGGGAAGCATTACCATTCACGCCGGTCTTGATAGGAATAAGTTGAATAATTCCAATGGTGAGGCTGAAATTAAAGTTACGGTTACAGATACGGGGATAGGTATACCCGATGAGAAACTAAACGAATTGTTCAAGCCATTCGTTCAGCTGGACAACAGCATCCAGAAGAAATTTGATGGCACGGGATTAGGATTATCCATCTGCAAGGAGATTGTAAATATGCATGGTGGCAAAATCGGAGTGGAGAGTATCATAAATCAGGGAAGTACCTTTTGGTTTACCTTTATAGCCGAAAAAGCAAATAAACCATCTTTTGAATTCAATGAGAGAAAATGGGAAAACCCCACCCGTCAAAACCTGAATATTTTGCTTGTTGAGGATAATATAATCAATCAAAAGGTATTCTCTATCAATTTAAAATATCTGGGACATAGGGTTACTCTTGCCAATAATGGTCAGCAGGCTCTTGAAAAAGTAAAGTCCGGGAAATTCGACCTCATTCTGATGGATATTCAGATGCCGGTAATGGATGGTGTAGCAGCCACGAAAACATTAAAGGAAATATATGCCGATTTGCCCCCTATCGTAGGCCTGAGTGCCAATGCCTTTGAAGGTGATCGTGAAAAATTCATGAATCTGGGCATGGATGAATATATTACCAAGCCCTTAAGGGTAGAGGATTTTCTTGCTGTATTGGATAAACTTTTTTAGTCTGTGAAAACCAATAAAGTGCCTTTATCCCTACTCGCGGGAGGTCTTTCTTGTTATTTCACTACCTTTGCCTTGCATTCCGGACACATAATTTTCTGATGTTTTTTATGAAAGGACCGTTAGCATGCTTTGATAAGGTGTAGGGCGATACCATTCTATTTTTTTTTACTTTTGCACCTTCATAATCACAAAATATATACAATCAAATGGATAAAGACGGAACCTCAGCTATGGAGAACAAACCTTCTCTGAATTTTCTTGAACAAATCATTGAAAACGATATAAAAAATGGCGTCAACGAAGGGCGGGTGTACACCAGGTTTCCGCCTGAACCCAATGGCTTTCTGCATATTGGTCATGCCAAATCTATATGTTTAAATTTCGGGCTGGCACAAAAGTATCAGGGTAAAACCAATTTGCGTTTCGACGATACCAATCCTACCAAAGAAAGCACAGAATATGTTAATGCTATACGCCAAGATGTACAATGGCTGGGATTTCAATGGGAAGAGCCCATCTGGTATGCCAGTGATTATTTTGATCAGTTGTACGAGTTTGCCGTATATCTGATTAAGAAAGGAAAAGCTTATGTATGCCATATGACTGCTGAGGAAATCAGCAAAGGTCGTGGCACTCCCCAAACACCCGGAGTCGAAAGCCCTTGGCGCAATAGGGGCGTAGAAGAAAACCTTTTGGAGTTTGAGCGCATGCGTACTGGCGAATATAAGGAAGGAGAAAGAGTATTGCGGGCTAAAATTGATATGGCATCGCCAAATATGTGGATGCGTGACCCCGTTATGTATCGTATTATGCATGCACACCATCATCGCACCGAAAACAAATGGAGCATTTACCCCATGTATGATTGGGCACACGGGCAGAGCGATTATATTGAGGGAATAACACACTCGATCTGCACACTGGAATTTATACCCCACCGTCAGCTTTACGATTGGTTTCTCGACAACCTGGATGTTAAAGGCATCAGGCCCAAACAGATTGAGTTTGCACGACTAAACCTTACCTATACCATTATGAGCAAGAGGAAACTGCTTCAGCTGGTAGAACAAAAATTCGTCAATGGATGGGATGATCCACGTATGCCTACCATATCGGGTTTAAGGCGTAGGGGTTACACTCCGGCTTCTATACGTGTTTTTGCTGACAAGGTAGGGGTGGCCAAACGTGAAAATCTTATCGATGTTTCGCTGCTGGAATTTTGCGTACGTGAAGACCTCAATAAAAATGCTTCCAGGGTGATGACGGTACTTGACCCCGTTAAACTTGTTATCGACAATTATCCTGAGAACCTAAGTGAGATGCTTCCGGCCATTCTTAATCCGGAAGACCCTGATTCAGAAAAAAGAATGGTGCCCTTTAGCAGAGAGATTTACATAGAAAGAGAAGATTTCATGGAAAATCCTCCCAAGAAATTCTTCCGCTTAGCACCAGGAACGGAGGTTCGTCTTAAATATGCCTTCATCATTCGCTGTGAATCGGTGGTCAAAGATAGTGAAGGAAATATCACCGAGATTCATTGTGTCTATTTCCCCGATACCAAAAGTGGTATGCAAACGACCCGTAAAGTAAAAGGTACGCTTCACTGGGTGAGTATAGAACATGCCCTGGAAACCGAAGTAAGATTGTACGACCGGCTTTTCACCGTCCCTGAGCCAGAGAATGGGGCAGAGGGGACTGATTTTAGAGATTACATCAACCCTGAATCCTTGAAAGTAGTGAAAGGATATAGCGAACCCCATGTACAAACATCTGCTCCTGGTCAAAACTATCAGTTTGAACGTCTGGGATATTTCTGTGTCGACAAAGGCAGCAGCCCTGATAAGCTTA
>JBEPXC010000305.1:0-4240 GCA_041642035.1 Sphingobacteriia bacterium | reverse complement strand
ACCCGACAAAGCCTTGTTTCCATCTCTTTTGTAACTGTATTGTTTATACTTTTCAGCAAAGAAGTAAAATCACGTATAGTGATGATATTGCTGGTGGGTCTTGCCAGTGCAAGTATCGTTATTATTTTCCAGGACATGTTTCTGGAATTAATCGAATTAAGTAAAAAGGAAGCCAGTGCCGATAAACCCAACATACGGCTGATAGCCATGAATTATTTCCTTAACGACTTTATGGCCAACGATTTGGCCTACATTTTTGGCAATGGTCAGGACAGCATGAATTCACCCTTCGGCTTAAAAGTAAATGCATTAAAAACCATTGGATTGTATCAGTCTGACATAGGAATTATTGGCGATTACAGCAAGTTCGGAGCCCTGTTTATCATTGCTCAGTTAAGCATCATGGGACGAATCATTTTCGGAAAATTGCCCAAAGAAATAGCCTATTTCCGTTTCTTTTTCATCTCCAGGGTATTAGTCTTGTTTACAGGTTCCAGTATGATGGGTAGTGCCAGCAATATAGCCTTTGTAATGATCGCACTTTATATGATAGATTATTATAAAGAAAAAGAACGAGATGCGCATGAGAAAACTGAAGTAGCATCATTTGGTAGCTGACAATTAAAACAAAAACCTGCATTACACAATACCCCTTAACCAACCATAGAATATGTCTTTTAGAAAAACCACCTTCCTTAATATATTTCAAATTGGTAGATTTACATATACAGGAGAGATTCTCAATTTCCTCTCGTCCATTGTAATGGCCCGATTGCTTCTGCCCGAAGAGTATGGTATTGTTGCGATGATTCTGGTCATAACAAATTTTGCTGGAATTCTTACCGGAATAGGGATCAGTTCAGAGGTTATCAGAAGTCCTTATAAATATACTTTTCACAAGGCCATGATGAACCTTTCTTTTTATATCGGATTGGCTTTGTTTGTTCTGGTAATGTTGTTATCCTATCCTATTGCATTGTTTTATGGAAACAATGCCTTGATCATTCCCACCATGATCATTGCCTTTAAATTCATCTTCAGGAGTCTTACCGCTATTTATTATGCATTAATTCTAAAGAAGCAGCAATTCAATAGATTAGGCTCAGTTGAATTAAGCAGTAATGTGATGGCCAATGCCATGATGATACTAATGGCATATTTTGGTTTCTCTTATTGGTCTTTAATCATTCCCTTTATTCTGGCCGATTTCTATAAGCTTTTGCGGTATAAGAATTACACCCCGCTTAAGTTTAAACTCTATTCCTTTAAATATACAGTCATTGCTTTCAGGCATTCCAAATCTCTTATCGGAAGCATTTTAGGAGTGCGAATGGTCAGCTACTGGGCCCGAAATGCCGATAATCTTCTTATAGGGAAAAGCTTTGGAGAGGCCTCGCTGGGATTGTATAACCGAGGATATCGCTTTCTTGATCTCACAGAAAAAACCATTGAAAACCTCTTTGGATCAGTTTTATATCCCAACCTGCAACGATTAAAGGATGAAAATGGCGACATAAAGAGCGAGTATCTGTTTTTTGTGGGTATCATTTCGATGATTGGTTTTCCCGTAGCCGCCGTATTGATTCTCATGCCCGATTTACTGGTCCGTATCCTTTGGGGGCCCAATTGGATGGAAACAGCTAAATTTCTGCCCTATTTCGGCATGATCATTCTGGCCCGGGCAAATAAATCAAACATCGAAACCTTGTTTAAACTATTTTACCGGGAGCTTCTGCTTTTCAAATTTGGAATTTTCAATTCCTCAACCATGGTTATCTCAATTGTTATTGGCTCTCTTTATTCTCCATTAATGATTGCCAAACTGATTGCTTTTTCACAAACACTCATAGTCTTGCCTGTGGCTGTAGTTTATGTCTTTGGCAGAGAACTGCGATTCAACTATCGTGACCTTGTTTCCTTTTATCTTGTGCGTATGCTTGCATTGGGAGCCTTGTACTTTGCTTTATGGAATAATTATTTCTGGTTGACCCTAATCTGCATAGTGGTTTACTTCGCATCCAGCATTATTGCTCAACTTAAAGATCTCAACAAATTAAAAGAGTTTTTAACGACAAGGTTTTTAAAGAAGAAATCAGTTAAGAAGTAAACAAAGAAGCTCCCCTTTTAGAACAGAGCTCTCATTCCAGATGAATTCTGGTCTTCCAGCCGCTGTAATATAAGAGGCTCAATTCCCGCACAGTTAAAAAAATACCCAAACCCTTCTGGACAATTGTGATCTTCGTACTAAAAATTTATGTGCAAAAATCAGTTTCTTATCATTAAATTCGTATTGAATACATTTGATAAATAGTGAAGTATTAAAAAATTCTTCCGAAAAGAACAACCTTTATTCTGTTTATAAAAAAGAAATTCATAACCTGTAAGGTGTTTTTTTTGAACACTTTAACTAAATTTTAATTATATGCGAATTTTAATGATTTCTAGCCTGTATATGCTTTTGCTTATAGTTTTCTCTTCGTGCAATTCCAAACAACAAGCAGATTTACTGCTGGTTAATGCCAATATTTACACCATCAACAATGAGTTTGAGCTTGTTGAAGCTATGGCAATAAAGTACGGAACAATTGTTTCTACCGGTAGTTCAGAATCGGTTTTGGCATCCTATAAAGCACCTGAAACCATAGATATGGAGGGTAAATATATATACCCTGGTTTTATCGATCCTCATAGCCATTATATGGGATATTCTTCACAGCTGCCACATGCCAATCTGTGGATGTCGAATTCTATGTATGATATAGTAGAGAGGCTTGAGAAAAACAGGGAAAATAATCTTGGAGGCTGGCTATTAGGGCGAGGTTGGGATCAAAACCATTTTGCCCGAAAAGAGATGCCCGATAATAGCATGCTGAATGAAGCCTTTCCAGATGTACCTGTTTATATTGTTCGTGTGGATGGACATGCAGCTTTGGCAAATGATCTAGCACTTTCGTTGGCGGAAATTGATGCAGAAACAACAGTCACGGGTGGTGAGATAGCCCTTCTTAATGGAAACCCCAGTGGATTGTTGATTGATAAGGCCATGACACTGGTTACTTCTATTATTCCACAGCCCGGCAAAGATGATATGATCCAATTGCTAAAGAAAGGACAGCAGAATCTTTTTGCAGTGGGTATTACATCCGTATGCGATGCGGGCTTATCCAAAGCCAATGTATTGCTTTTGGATAGTCTTCAAAAGGAAGGTGTTCTCGATATTCGTGTATATGCTATGCTTGATCCTTCAGAGGAAAATCTGGAGCATTTCATTCCTCAGGGGCCTTATGTAACAGAACAATTATCCGTACGCTCTATAAAGCATTACGCAGATGGTGCCTTGGGGTCAAGAGGAGCATTAATGAGAGTACCCTATAGTGACCAACCCGCAACTACCGGCATATTAGTAGATGAAATTGATGCTATTAGAAGGACTTGTGCACTTGCCATTGGTCATGGATATCAAGTAAACACGCATTGTATAGGTGATTCGGCTGTACGCTTGATGTTGGATTTGTATGCGGAATTTCTTGAAAAGGAAAATGACCTGCGTTGGCGGATCGAGCACGCGCAGATTGTTAGTCCCGATGATCTTGCAAAGTTCGGCATGTATAGCGTTATTCCTTCCATTCAGGCTATACATGCTGTATCGGATATGTCGTGGGCAGAAGATAGGGTTGGACCAGACAGAATAAAGGGTGCCTATGCCTATCGTGACTTAATTAATCAGCTGGGTTGGCTTCCTAATGGCAGCGATTTTCCGGTAGAACAGATAAATCCTTTGTTCAGTTATCATGCAGCCTTTACCCGCACCAATGAGGTGGGATATCCTCCTGGTGGTTGGTATCCCGAACAGGCCCTTACACGTGAAGAAGCTCTTAAAGGGATGACGATATGGGCTGCCAAAGCTAATTTTGAAGAGGATACCAGGGGGAGCCTCGAGCCCGGGAAATTCGCCGATTTTGTGGTTATGGATCAGGACTTGCTTACTGTTGATTCAAAAAATATTTACACCCTTCCTGTTCTGGAAACATGGATTAATGGTAAACGCGTTTTTTAATTAAAACCAACCTTTGCATTTACCATCATAAATGCCTGTAAATAATTTAGGTATGCAATAAAGTATCTCTTGCCTGCTGTCAAATGCATTTTATCCAAAGATTTTTTTTAACTTTAGGTTGTACTATTATTAAATAGGATGAACCTGGTCAGAATAATGAAAATCAAAATTTTGATACCATCC
>JBEPXC010000304.1:0-4264 GCA_041642035.1 Sphingobacteriia bacterium | reverse complement strand
AGAGGGCAAATCAGCTGGTGTGCCTTCAGGCTGTTCCAGATGCCAAAATCTACGCCTGCATTATCCTTACGAACCAGCCAACGCAAAAACATGTTGATTCGCTTGGCCGATGCTCCGGCAAGAGGATTACTGACATGCTTACGGCTGCGTTGTTGATGTGGAATAGAGAAAAAAACTTCGCGAAAATGAGCAATGGCCTGATTCATTCCCCCTTGCTCGTAACCCTTGGCAAATAACCTCTCCATACCACCATGCTTCTGGTAAATATTCTTCAGGGCAAACAGAAAGGTGCACAAATCGGAGTAATTAAAAGTGCGATGCACAAACCCTTCAAAAGGCTTTAAATCTGTTTCCTTAAAATGCAGTATAAAATCGAGGGGAGAATTGCCCATCAACAGCATCAATCTGGAAGCATTGTCTACAATGGTTTTACGTTGGCCCCAGGCAATGGTGGCGGCGAGAAAGCCTGAAATCTCTATATCTTCCTTTTTATGGTAACGGTGCGGAATACTCACCGGGTCGGAAGTAATAAAGGCTGGCTGGTTGTATTGAAGAAATTTTTGATCAAGTAACTGTTTTAGGTCCATATTCCTGTAGCTTATAATTCTATGCCTTTAATCTGCTTGAACAAGTCAACGGCATATACATCGGTCATACCCGAAATAAAATCGACAACGGCACGTGCATTGAGGTATTTATCGGAATTATGGGGGTGATATTGCAGTGGCATTAAGGTTAAGATTTTCCGGTAATAATCCTGTTCCGGATTCATAATGGCCCTGTAAAATTCCTCCAGCAAAGCGCCCAATACATTGTATCCCGAAATTTCGATTTTAATTACCGAGGGGTGCTTATACACCTGGTTAAAGGCAACCGATTCGCAGTCTTTCATTGCAGCTGCCAAATCAGGTTCTATGGCATCCAGGAGCTTTCCGCTGAACTGCCCTGCCATAATATCTTCATAATGGTTTTCGAATACTTTGGCAGCAGCATAAGTAAGCTTGCCGATCACCATAGCCCTGAGATAGGTAATCTGCTCATTGGTGTCGGTTACCTCTAATAATGTTCTTTCTATTTTGTTGTAACGGCCTTCGTCATCATTGGCAAAAAAGGCCAGAAAGAGCTCATGTACTTTCTCACGCGATAAAATATTAAGCTTATGGGCGTCTTCAATATCCATAATCTGATAGCAAATATCGTCGGCAGCTTCCATCAGGTAAACCAGCGGATGACGTGCATAGATGCCGCCTTGTTGATCCAGCATAGGAATCTCCAACTGATCCATGATCTCGTTGAAAGTATCCTTTTCGGTCTGGAAATAACCATACTTTTTCTTTTTTGCACCCGAAAGAGCATCAAAGGGATATTTTATCATGGTTCCCAAAGAAGCGTAGGTTAAGGCATAGCCCCCTTTTCTTCGCCCCTGAAACTGATGGGTGAGCAATCGGATCAGGTTGGCGTTGCCTTCGAAGGTTATTAAATCGGCAAACTCAGCCTGGGGCAGGATTTCCTGCAAGACTTTCCCCTCGCCTATAGTAAAGAAGTGAGAGATGGCTTTTTCGCCACTATGACCAAAGGGTGGGTTTCCCAGATCATGTGCCAGGCAGGCGGTACCAACCACAGTGTCAATTTCTCTTACCATCTTTCGCTCTGCTTTGTCCAAACGAGAGCAGATGCCCGAATAGGCCAGGTTGCCCAAAGACTTGCCAACACTGGCCACCTCAAGACTATGGGTAAGCCTGTTGTGAACAAACACACTGCCTGGCAGGGGAAAGACCTGTGTTTTATTTTGCAGGCGACGAAAAGGAGAAGAAAAGATAATCCTGTCGTAATCGCGTTGAAACTCACTGCGTATCTCATCAAGGTTCTTATCTTTGTTTTGGGGCTGTCCGTACCGGGCGGCTGATAAAAGTGTTTTCCAGTTCATCATAATTATTCGCTTAATGTTTTTAGCCCTCCTTATGCCAGGCTTATAAAAATCAAAGATAAAATGATTTTTGCTGTGAATAAAACAACGGGATTATTTAACTTAGCAAATCAAAAAAATCAACCCATACATGCAGGAACACGAAAAATTTATACAGGAGGCCGTAAGGCTGGCGAGAATGAATGTGCCCACGGGTAAGGGCGGACCCTTTGGAGCTCTAGTTGTTAAAGATGGTGAGATTATTGGCAAAGGAACCAATCAGGTAACTGCCAACAATGACCCTACTGCCCACGCAGAAATTATGGCCATACGAGAGGCCTGCAAACATATTGGTGATTTTCAGCTGCGCGATTGCATCATCTATACCAGCTGTGAGCCATGCCCCATGTGCCTGGGCGCCATTTACTGGGCACGCCCCAAAATGATCGTGTATGCCGCCGAAAATACCGACGCTGCCAGGGCCGGATTTGATGATTCATTGATCTACAAAGAGGTGAGCCTACCCGTGCAGGAAAGACAAATCCCTACCCTGAACATAAAGCCCGACGATTATTTTTCTCCTTTCCAGCAATGGTTGGATAACGAGAAAAAGAAACCCTATTGAGGCAAAAAGAATCATTCTTTACTCCCTACGCATGTTTCATTCCGTGCAGCTCATTCCCTATCCGTTGCGGCCATTAGAAATTAATAGGCAACAGAGCCGGATGGATTATAAATTATCCTAAGAGGCCGTTTAGGGGTAAGGTTGTCAAAACAATAAATCAACACTTCACGTTGTAAATTAAAAAGACTCTGCCCCATGGAGTCGCTGACATTTAATCTCCATTACAATGCACGATATAGAACCCTTTTATTCATGGCGAAACATCTATGTGGCATCCGAAGATGAACGTTCTCCATTTTTTGGCCGCGAATACAGTGAATTTGAGTTTACCCATGCTGTTTATGATCACTTGATTCATCCCCAGTGGGATGAAATGGGCTCTCCCACCCTTTTTCTGAAAGTCCTTTATGCTGATTATGAAGAAAAAAGTGCCATCATTGAGTTTATTGGCGAATGGAACGACTGCCTGCACAACGACATCATGTATCTCAAAAGAAACATCCTGGAACCCATGATGGAAGAAGGCATAAACAAATTCATCCTTATTGGGGAAAATGTACTGAATTTCCACTATTCCGACGACTGCTATTACCAGGAATGGTCGGACGAGGTAGAGGATGGCTGGATTGTTGGAATCAACTTCAGGGACTTTGTGATAAGAGAATTTGAAACAGCCAACATAGACTCTTACATAGCCTTCGGCAGACATTTTAACGACCTGAACTGGAGCAAATTTAATCCCGCACAACTGGTGTCGTTCATTGACCACCTGATGATGAAAAGATTAAATCCACATATTGACTAATACTTCTCAGTGCGCCCATTGAGGGCTGAAAGTTCAATACCTTTCTGGTGTATTTGAGCGGCAACCCGATCGATCTGGTCATAGAGTCCTTCGGTATTCAGAAATGTAAACTGCCGGTCTTTCATTACCATTCGTCCGTCAATAATTACTGTTTCTACATCGCTGCCCTGCATGCTATACACCAGCAGTGAGTATATATTGTATACCGGATGCGCATGGGGTTGCATCATATTAAGAATAATCAGATCGGCTTTCTTGCCTGGTTCGAGCGAACCGATTTGTTTTTCCATTCCCAGCAAGCGGGCTCCACCTATCGTGGCCATCTCAACTACTGTGCGGGCATCGAGTACGGTTGGATTGTTGCTGTTGAGCTTGTGCAGGATGGCAGCCGTATTCATCTCCTCAAAAAGATCCAGGTTGTTGTTGCTGGCTACTCCATCGGTGCCAAAACCCACTTTAACACCTGCTTCAAGCATCTCAGGCACCCGAGCCACTCCACTGGCAAGCTTCATATTACACTCAGGATTATGCGCCACCGAAACCTCTTTTTGCGCCAAAATGCTGATGTCATCGTCAGTAAGATGCACGCCATGAGCCATAATAACATTGTTGCTCAGCAAACCCAGTTTGTCCAGATATCCAACAGGTGTCAATCCGGTGAGTCGCAAGGAATCATCAAACTCTTTTTTGGTTTCTGCTACATGGATGTTAAAAGGAACTTTGTATTTATCGGCCAATGCTTTGGCCTTTTGCATCAACTCCGCAGAACAGGAATAAGGAGCATGAGCCGATATAGAAATGGTGATACGCGGATGCTTGTTCCATTTGTTCATCAGCTCTTCACTCAGACGCAAAGACTGTTCTGGAGTAGGGCTGTTGGGCACAGCAAAATCAATAACACTCTCAGATAATACCGCCCGTATTCCTG
>JBEPXC010000303.1:0-4299 GCA_041642035.1 Sphingobacteriia bacterium | reverse complement strand
GACCGGTTCTTAAGAAATATGGTTCGTGCAATGGTAGGAACTTTGGTAGAAGCAGGATTGGGGAAAACATCATTGGAGGAATTCACTGAAATAGTAGTAAGCAAAAACCGAAGCAATGCAGGATATTCTGCACCAGGCTTCGGTTTATATTTTATGGGAGCGGAATACCCTTCCGATATTTATCCTATTGAATGAAAAACCTATTGATTTAGTTCCCTTAAAAAGACAAATTGCTTAAAGCATGTGCCCCATCTTATTTTTTTTGGTATCCATATAAATCTGGCAATGGGGACCGGTTGGTACAATAATAGGAACATTTTCAGATATTTCGATTCCATAACCTGACAATCCCGCTCTTTTGCTTGGATTATTGGTGATTAATCTCACATTGGTTACACCCAGACTTCGTAAGATTTGAGCACCTATACCATAATCTCTTTCATCGGCTTTAAAACCCAGTTCAATATTTGCTTCCACGGTATCCAGTCCACTCTCCTGAAGATGATAAGCTTTGAGTTTATTTAAAAGGCCTATACCACGTCCTTCCTGGTTCATGTATAAAACGATCCCCTTGCCTTCTTCTTCAACCATTTGCATGGCTTTATGAAGCTGGCTGCCGCAATCACACTTGCATGAACCGAAAATATCACCCGTAACGCATGAAGAGTGCACCCTAACGAGCAATTCTTCACCCGGTTGCCAGGTACCCTTAGTTAGAGCAAGATGTAGTTTACCATTGGTGGTTTGCTTAAAGGCTGTAAGTTTAAAATTGCCCCATTCGGTAGGGAGATCAACGGTAATTTCCTGACTTATCAGACTTTCATTCTTAATTCTATAGGCAATGAGATCTTCTATAGAGATTATCTTAAGATCGAATCGTTTCGCTATTTTTAACAATTCGGGTAATCTGGCCATAGAACCATCCTCATTCATTATTTCAACAAGTGCACCTGCAGGTTGTAAACCAGCCAGACGAGCCAGGTCAATAGCAGCTTCTGTATGTCCTGAACGTTGCAAAACGCCACCTTCCCGGGCTCTGAGCGGAAAAATATGCCCCGGCCGTCCTAAATCCGATGGTTTAATATCCTGATCGGCCAAAGCCTTAATTGTCTTGGCTCTGTCGCTGGCTGAAATACCGGTAGTACAACCAAACCCATTAAGGTCAACCGAAATGGTAAAAGGAGTTTCATAAACCGCCGTATTATGCGGAACCATTAGATCAAGCTGCAGTTGATCGCATCTTTGACGAGTAATGGGTGCGCAAATAAGCCCTCGACCATGGGTTGCCATGAAATTTATAATTTCAGGGGTAATGGTTTCAGCTGCAGCTATAAAGTCTCCTTCATTTTCTCGATTTTCATCATCTACCACGATAATGACTTTTCCAGCCTTGATATCTTCTACGGCTTCTTGAATGGAATTGAATTTTATCTCTTCAGGCTTGGTTTCTTTGGGTTGGTTTCCAAACATTCGATTCTATTTTATTTAAGGATTTAATAAAACCTGCAAATAATGCAAGATTCATGCTGTAAAAATGAGTTACAAAGCGTAAAATGCCGTTGTTTACACCTACTTTTTTCAACAAAAGATCAAGCAAAGGTAGTACAAACAAAAAGCAGTGGAAAATAAAAATATAAAAATAAAAACTACTATACACTGCCAGTATAGAATTTGTTATAAATGCCACCAGTAAAAAAAACGGCCCAGTCCATCGGAGGGCTTTATGTGAGATAAAACAAAATGAAAGACCTTTGGTTTTATGCCACAACAGATTAGAAAACCTTCTCAGGTTTTGAAAGTTACCCGTTGATATGCGTATTTTTCTTTTAAACTCTATACTAAGGTTATTGGAGACATCTTCATAAACCTGTGCCTTTAAATTATTAATGCATTTATAGCCCTTTTCCAATACTTTCATATTGATGTAAAAGTCGTCGACAAGGAAATTTTTGGGCACTGGCTCATAAAACTCTTTTCTGACAGCAAAGCAACCTCCAAAAGGACCCATCATGGTGCCCCACAAAATACTTTCAAAATGCTTGATCTGAACTTCTCTGGCAATGTATGCTTTTTCTTGATAGGATATTCCATTAGGATGCATGTTGGTATTCTTCATTTGCGAATCAACCAATCCTATTCTTCCATCCTTAAAATACTTAACCAGTTCAAAAAGAGTACTCTCATCAAGCATGACATTAGCATCGGTAAAGACCAGTATGCTTCCCCTGGCTTTTTCATAGAGTTCATTAACCACATTGCCTTTCCCTCTTCGCTGGTTAAAAGGATAAACCTTAAGATTGTAATATTTGGATGAAAGATCTTCTAAAATTTTATTGGTATCATCGATAGATGCATCACTGCCTACCAATACTTCAAACTTTGATGCAGGATAAGTTGTGGAGAAAATACTCCTGATTTTTTCTTCTATAACATCCTGCTCATTATAGGCTGCAATGAGCAAACTTATATACGGCAAGTCATCCTGGGGCTTATACGCGTGGGAAACAATCGACTTCTTACCGGCAAGCCCCTTTAGCAACAGAGGGAATAAGACATAGGAATAGAATATGATGGATACACTCAACCAGAATAAAATAGCAGCAAGAATGAAAACCAAAGGATAGTTATAAATCATGCCTTTAAATGTTGTTGATAAAAGTCGGCTAATGATAAAGAAATCTGATGATTATCATAATTATCTTTAACAAATCCTACTGCCCTTTTTCCCATTTCTTCAAAAAGAGGTCTATTTCTAAGCAGCTCATCGATTCGGAGCATAAATTTGTATTCATCATCTTCAACAATAATATCTTCACCGGGTGAAACATTGATTCCTTCAGCACCAATAGAAGTAGTAACAATGGTCTTACCCAGAGCCATCCCCTCTATTATTTTTACCCGCATACCACTTCCTGAAAACAAGGGAGCTATCATTATAGCATTTTGATGAATAAACTGATAAGCATCGTCTATCTCTCCCCAAAAATGAATATTATCATTTTTATTGAATACTCGTTTAAGCCATTCGGGAGCATTTCTACCAGCCACATTAAAAACTAAATTGGGGTGAAAATTAAGCAAACCAGGCCATACCTTTTCAATAAACCAGAGTAACCCCTCCTGATTAGGAAACCAATCGAGGGTGCCAATAAAGAATACAGAAGGGAATTTAACTTTTTCATGCTGTACCGGTGATCCAGATATATCAAAACCAGCAGGAGCAATATGTACAGGCTTTGTATTTCCAAAGAACTGGAAATAAGCTGCATCCCGGGCAGTAATTGGAATCAACAAATCATATTGATTGATCATACTCATCTCAAAACTCCTGATACGACGTGCAAGTATATTAAAATACCATCGTTTGAAAAGAGTTTTTTCCTGTTTGGCTGTCCTTTCCCAAATTTCATGCTCAATATTATGTGCTCTAAAAGAAATAAGGGCATTGCTATGCCTGCGAATGGCATCGATATAATAAGTCAGATAAAGCCCCTCTAATTGAATAACATCAAATTGTTCTTTTTTAAGCAATTCGATTAATGTAGTGGTGAAGTTATCATTAAAAAATCTGACCGCATTGTAAGGCATGGAAGAGAAAATAAGATTCGTTAAAGCATCTCCAATACTTATACCGGTATTCACCTTTACTTCATGGAAAGTAACTTGCTTAGTCAGGTCTTCGGGTAACTGATTAAAATCAATGTAATGCTTAGAAGTATTCATACCCAGGAGATCAATTTGATGCCCCAAATTTGCCAGTCCCCTGGAAATATTCAGCGTAGCAATAGCACCACCATCTTTGGGAGGATACGGTATTTTATTGGTTAACTGCAATATCTTCATTATCTGTTTTGCGTTTTTTAAATAGAATAATACCTTTTGCCTTGATACGGCCAATTCTGGCAATATAGCTGTCCATATCCATTAGTGAAGAATCGGTAGTTGCCTGCATCGTAAGCATTACGGCTACGGGCAACAAAACTATACTGGCAATCCACATGCCTTGCCAGGCTTCGATAACCCCTTCACGAACGAATTTTTCGCCCGTAATAGACATGATATGGAACAAAACAAAAAACAAAACAGAAACAACTACTGGTAGCCCAAAACCACCCTTTCTTATGATTGCTCCCAAGGGTGCCCCTATCATAAATAAGATCAGACAAGCAAAAGACAGGGTGAACTTGCGGTGAAATTCAATTTGATACCGCGCCAGTCTTTTCTTTCGTAAACGAATATCCTCATGGGCAAACATGGCACTTTCTTTAAGTTGTCGCACCAGGTTCATTGCATTGTTGG
>JBEPXC010000302.1:0-4302 GCA_041642035.1 Sphingobacteriia bacterium | reverse complement strand
TGCAACCGATGTGGATAGTGAGCCCTTGTCAGGTACTTTCAGCTTTGTGAATCCCGATGTAAAGCCACTGGTTGGAATGCATTCCTTCAGCATGAAATTTGTTCCTGCCGATGAGGTTAACTATAATGAGGTTGTCACGAGAGCAGATAATTACGTGCAGTTCATGGTTGATAAAAAAGAACTTACCATTGGCGGAAGCTTTACAGCAGAAGACAAAATCCATGATGGTACTGTTGCTGCAACAGCCGACTTCGCATTACTGACATTGATCGGGATTGTGGACGGGGATGAAGAAAAAGTAACACTTGCTGATCTGGTTGCAGAATTTGCCGCTGCCGATATTGCTGAAGATGTTGATGTAGTCATAGTAAATGGCGAACTTACAGGCGATGCTGCAGGCAATTACACCCTTTCACTTGAAGGAGCACCGGTAGCAACAGCTTCTATATATCAAAATCCTGTTTATCTGCTTACCTTAATTGCAAATCCTGCGACTGCCGGTACTTTAGCTGGTAATGGAACGTATGGTGAAGGCAAAAAAGTAACGCTTACAGCTGAAGTCAATGTGGGTTATATTTTCGTTAACTGGACCGAAGAGAATAATGAAGTTGTAAGCACAGATACTTCCTTCGAATTCACAATGCCGGCTGCTGCTGTTACCCTTACCGCCAACTATGTTACCGACGATACTTCCACTGATCAGATTGAGGATATTAACCTGCGTGTATTTCCCAATCCGGTACGTGAAATCCTCCACATAGAGACAGATGGAAATATCTCTGCCGTGCGTCTTTTCGATCTTAATGGCAGACTATACCTTGAACAGAGGGTTGATTTTTCAGGAACTAAAATACAGGTTAATGAACTTCCGGTGGGTTTATATCTGCTGCAGGTTGAAACCAATGAAGGGCATATGACACAACGTGTTCAGGTTTCCCGATAAGCAAAAGATTGTTTTTCAAAAGCCGTCTGAGGAGAAATCTTAGGCGGCTTTTGATTTTTCAGCAAGAGAGACAATGATTCCCCGGGGTAGGTGATATGTCTTAATGCTTCGGGAATCAACATTTTGGTCGTTCAGGTGTTATGCCTGGTTATCAAAAGCATTTTCCATGAAGTTTATCAAGACCATCATAGCCTCCAATCCCGATTTTCAGAAGCCTGTTCCCGCAGATTTACCCTATCTGGAGATAGCCGAGTTCTTCTTTGATACCATCCAGGGAGAAGGAACCAATCTTGGGCAGCCGGCGGCTTTTCTGAGGGTGCAGCACTGCACACAAAACTGCTGGTGGTGCGACACCAAAGCTGTCTGGCGCGCCGGCAATCCCTACACCTTCGACGAGCTATGGGCTATGATGGATAAGACAGACCTGGTAGAAAAGCTCCGCAAAGGCCAGCATCTGATCCTTACCGGTGGGAGTCCGATGAAACAGCAAAAAGGACTTATCCTTTTTCTGCAGGCTTTTATAAAAAGGTATGATTTTAAACCCTTCACTGAAATTGAAAATGAATGTACGCTGATGCCTGAAGCAGAATTCAGCAATCTTATTGATGTGTGGAACAACAGCCCCAAACTGAAACACAGCGGTAATCCCGATTCCCTGCGATACCGCCCCGATATTATTCGTCATCTTGCAGGGCTTGACAATGCCTGGTTTAAATTCGTAGTGGCTCAGCAGGAAGACTGGAGCGAAATTGAAGCTTCCTTTCTGCAGCCGGGACTCATCAAAAGAGAGCAAATCATCCTTATGCCCCTGGGTGGCACCCGTGAGGCCTTGCACAGCATCCGTGAAACAGTGGTTGAAATTGCAGTAAGAGAGACGGTACGTTACAGCTCGCGCGAGCACATTGAGTTGTGGGATAAAAAGACGGGGGTCTAGTCAAAAGTCGGCCAACGAATAGTGCACCAAAGTCGTCCGACGAGTTGTTTGCAAATCAGGATGCATAAAAATTTTAATTTGACCCCTTTGGAATGCATTCGTCGGACGACTGATCCGGGCATCAGGATCGTCCACCATAGTCGTCCGACGAATAGATTAAAGAATGGAGCAATATGATGTTGGCTGTACGCATAATTAGAGAACTCGTCGGATGACTAAATAAGGCACAAAAAAAACCACTTACCGGAAAGGATAAGTGGTTTTTTACGTTGGTGGGCCCACCTGGGCTCGAACCAGGGACCAACTGATTATGAGTCAGCTACTCTAACCAACTGAGCTATGGGCCCTACAAAAACTTAATGTTTGGCACCTGTTTTTGAGTGTGCAAAGATAAACAATATCTTTATTGTTGTGCAAGAAAAATAAAAAAATTATTCTTCTGAGGGGTTTTCTTTCTTATGTCTCCGGATTATCAACCAGGTATACCTCGCGGTTGATCTGCACATCGAACCATAAGTAAAAAAGCTCCAGGCCGGGGTTCTCCGGCCAGAACTCTTCCGGATGCCATTGTATAAGCTCATTTCTTAACAGCAATAAATAATTTCGCTCCACAAAAGTATCGACCTGTTTTTGGGTAATAACATTGGAGAGCAGGTAGGTGCCATGATCCCCTTCATATTGGTTGTCCTCGTTGGTCATCGATAGCTTGTTGGCCTGGGCAAGCCATTGGTAAAATGCCTCTTTTCGTGCCAGCACCAGGGCAGTATAAGCTGTTGAACGTATCATTTTGTTTATGCTTTAAATTGTTTATTTGTTTATTTGTTTATGTGTTTAATTGTTTATTTGTTGAGCCCTCTGAAAAGTAATTATTTGGAAATATAAAGAAGTAAAAACATTCTATAACGTAGAATGTCAATGGGTTGCGAACTCCCCCTTTCAGGGGGATGGGGGGTTTTGGACTATTCGGAGTGGGCTCTTTGTTTAATCGTTTATTTGTTGAGCCCTCTGAAAAGTCATTTATTTGGAATTTTAAAGGTAAAAACATTATATATCATAGAATGTTAATAGGTTGCGAGCTCCCCCTATAAGGGGGTTGGGGGGTCTTCTAGCAATCCAACAATTCAACAATTCAACCATCCATAAAGTATAAAGTTATCCACTTTTAAAAGGTTTATGAGATAAAAGCCGTATTTTTGTTATAAATAAAAGACATAAGCATGGATATAAAGAATATTATTTTCGATCTGGGTGGTGTATTACTGAATATTGATTACCAGGCTACGGTGAAATCCTTTAAGGATCTGGGGATAAAAAATTTCGAAGATTTCTTTAATCAATCCAATCAAAATAAGCTATTTGATCGCCTGGATAAAGGTGAAATCTCGCCTGCTGAATTCCGGGATGAATTGCGCCGTATGAGTGGTGTAGCTATGAGTGATACAGAGATTGACAAAGCCTGGAATTCCATGATACTGGATTTTCCTCAGCAGAAAATCCCTATGCTCGAACTCATATCCTCTTATTATCGTACATTTTTGCTGAGCAATACCAATGCCATCCATTATCCTGCCTATACCAGTTTCTTGCAGGAGGCCCATGGTTACGAGAGTCTGGCACAGCTGTTTGAGAAGGAATACCTCTCTCATGAAATAGGATTGCGTAAGCCCGATGTCGAAATCTTTTATTACGTGCTGGAGCAAAATAACCTGCTTCCTGATGAAACGCTGTTCTTCGATGATACCCAACACCATGTGGAAGGCGCACGTAAGGCTGGCATCCATGCCTATTGGATAGACATCACCCGGGAAGATGTGACGGAGTTTTTTGAAAAGGGGAGGTTGAAGGATTCCTTCTTCAAGAAGCTTCAAAGTCAGTCTGAGCTATTCGCTCAATAATCGCATACACTTCTTTTGCAGAATAAGTGGTTACCAGTTGCATTCGAAAGGGCTTGAAATTTCTGATTCCCTTGAAATAGGTACAGTAGTGTCGTCGCATTTCCAACACGGCAGTGCGTTCTCCTTTCCATTCAACCGACATCTGCAGGTGCCGTTTGCACAACTCTGCCCTTTGTGCAATGGTGGGTGCAGGAGCCGGTAAGCCCGTATCAAAATAATGCCGTATTTGTTCGAATATCCAGGGATTGCCAATGCTAGCCCTGCCGATCATCAATCCGTCCACCCCATACTCTTTCAACGCCTTTTCTGCTGAGGCAGGGTCTTTAATATCTCCATTGCCTATGATGGGGATATGCATTCGGGGATTGTTTTTCACCTCCCCAATGAGGGTCCAGTCGGCAGTGCCGGTGTAAAACTGGCTACGGGTGCGTCCATGAATGGTAAGGGCAGCAATACCAACATCCTGCAAGCGCTCTGCAATTTCAGGTATATGCTTGCTTTTTTCATCCCAACCCAGGCGGGTTTTTACC
>JBEPXC010000301.1:0-4324 GCA_041642035.1 Sphingobacteriia bacterium | reverse complement strand
CCTGACCAAGGGGATCTACAGTTACCTCGACGAAAACAAAAATACTGTCTTTGGCGCCAATTTCAATATCCTGCAATTTGATGCCCGAGCGGCCATCTGCATTGATACGGAAATAGGAATTGCTGCCTCCGCCCAATTCAAGATTCGAAATATTAATCCTGGAATGGTGTGGATTGTAGACCTTGAAAAAGCGGGTAGAAGACCCTACGGAAGTAAAAACAGTATCAAACAAGAGGGTATCGGTATCAAAGTCCAGATGCAGCTTGGGTGAGGTATTAAAATCATCCTGCCGACAGGATTGCATCTGTAGGATAAAAACAACCCCTAACCATAAAAGGCCCGCAAAAGCTATTCTTCTAAATATCATATCGGTCATAGTTGCCACGAAAGATTTCTCATTATAACTGTATCTATACAACAATATTGCCTGCAAAGGTAACAAACCTGACTCTGTGGCTGTTTATCCCATCAAAAAAATACAATAAAATATTTGTGGCACGCAAAATTACCTTATTTTTGCAGGCTGAAACAAAATGCTATGAGTAAAGAAATGGTCGAAAGTATATTAAATTCAGAATCTGTTCTTTACCTTTGCCGGTAAGAACTTGCCAGCAAAAACAGCTACCCATTACGTATTTAAAACGATATTCAACAAAAATTTATTTCAACATTTAACAACAATAAAACAGATGAAAAACAATAAAACAGAAACCCAGGGAGATAAGAATATTGTTGCAGTAGAAGAAGCTCTCAGCAAAAGCGAACAGTTTATAGAGCGCAATCAAAATCTTCTGATTGGTGTCGTTGCAGCGATTGTTCTTATCATAGGCGGATACATTGGATATACCCGCTTTATCCTCGAACCGCAGGAACAGGAGGCGCGCGCGGAGATGTTTATGGCCGAGAAATTCTTTGAGCAAGACAGTCTGCAACTGGCCCTGGAGGGTGATGGTTCAAATCTTGGTTTTCTGGATATCATTTCCGATTTCGGCATGACCCAAACGGCCAATCTCGCACAGTATTATGCCGGTGTTTCTTACCTTAACCTGGGACAATTTGAGCAAGCTATTGACCACCTGAAAAAATTCAAAAAAAGAGATCAGATGCTGGGCGCTATGGCTTATGGTGCTATTGGCGATGCTTATGTTGAGCTGGATGAAAAATCAGATGCCGTAAAATACTACGAAAAGGCGGCCAATCATCAGCCCAATGCCCTTACCACTCCTGCTTTTCTGTTCAAACTGGGTATGACACAGGAATCTTTGGGCAATAATGAAGAAGCGCTCGAAGCCTATAAAACCATCCAGAAAGAATACCCCAACACCAACGAAGGCCGCAACATAGAGCGATATATTGCAAGAGCTGAAATGGCTCAAAATTAACCCTCAAAGAAACCGATCATGTCTGAAAAGAAGAAAAATCTCTCTGAATATGATATTCATTCCGTGCCCGATGCTGAAGATATGACCTTTGCCATTTTGGTCTCTGAATGGAATCATGAGATTACTTTCGCTTTGCGTGATGGTGCTGTGGAAACCCTTAAAAAGCATGGTGCAAATCCCGAAGACATCATCATTAAGTATGTCCCCGGAAGCTTTGAGTTACCCCTGGCAGCCAAGTATGCAAGTGAGAATCTTTTTGTTGATGCCGTAATATGCCTGGGGTGCGTTATCCAGGGAGAAACACGCCACTTCGAATTCATCAACAATGCTGTTGCCAATGGCATCACCAACGTGGGCCTGCAAACCGAGACACCTGTAATCTTTGGCGTTTTAACTCCCAACGACTGGGAGCAAGCCAAAGATAGAGCCGGTGGAAAGCATGGAAACAAAGGCGATGAAGCCGCTATAAGCGCCATTAAAATGGTAGCTCTCAGGCAGGATGTTGTGGAAGTGGATGATGATGATTGGTTTGAACAACATGCTGAGTTTTATGATGAAGATTTTGACGACGAAGATGATGAGGATGATAACTTTGGTGATGACCACGACGACGATCAAAATGATGTTTCCAAGCTGAATTAAAAAGTCAGCTTAGGTCGGTAGTACGTGCCACCCTAAGCTTCAGCAAATATCTATCGGGTAATATCCGCCTTGTGCTGTTGATCATTCAGCAGCAGCAAACGACTTGCTTCTATACCCCCAACCCATGACCAAAGACCAGCTACGAATAGTATTTATGGGCACCCCCGAAATCGCTACGGCAGCTTTAGAAGCTATCTTACAAAACGACTATACAGTAGCCGGGGTAGTTACAGCGGCCGATAAGCCTGCCGGCAGAGGAAGGAAATTGCAAATGAGCTCCGTAAAACAGTTTGCCCTCGAACAGGGCCTACCTGTCCTTCAACCCCAAAACCTTAAAGATCCTTCTTTTCTTGAAGAACTTAAAAGCCTGCAAGCCCATGTACAGGTTGTTGTTGCTTTTCGCATGTTGCCCATGGCTGTGTGGGATATGCCTGCCCTGGGCACCTTCAACATGCATGCATCCCTCCTGCCCCAATACCGGGGTGCTGCCCCCATCAATCATGCCATTATCAATGGCGAAACCCGCACCGGTGTGACGACCTTTTTTCTGGACAAAGAAATCGATACCGGGAAAATTATCGCGCAAAAGGAAACAGAGATAACACCTTACGATACTGCCGGAAGCCTTCATGATAAGTTAAAAATATTGGGTGCTGAACTGATTATCGAAACCCTCGATATGATAGGGGCCAACAAGGTACAACCCATCAACCAGCAGGCCCTGATAAACGACCCCACAGCCTTAAAAAAAGCACCCAAGATATTCAGGGAAGATTGCCGTATCAACTTTGATGACAAAGCCCAAGATATCTGCAATTTAATCCGGGGACTGAATCCTGTTCCGGGAGCTTTTACTGAATTAAACATCGGGGAGCAAAAAGATTTTGTCATGAAAATCTTTGAAGCCAGCCCCTGCCCTGAGCATCATGACCTGGAAAGCGGAATTCTCTTTACCGACAATAAGAATTATATAAAAATAAGCACCTCCGACGGTTTTATTGACATAAAAATGCTTCAGGCTGCAGGCAAAAAGAAGATGAAAACGTCGGATTTCCTACGTGGATACACTTTTTCGGCCCCTAATGCATTGTAGTCATTACAAATCGATACCTTCCGAAACACCAATAAAAACAGGCTTTTCAACAAGAGTTATTAACAAAACACCTGTTTTTATCAACAAAATCAGTAGTTTTAGCATAATAAGCTTGGTTTTTTTAAGAAATAACCTATATTTGCAAAGGTTAAAGGACTAATTTTTAATTATAAAGCGAAACTAACTAAAAACGGAAAAAATGAACAAAGCAGAATTAATTGATGCAATGGCATCTCACTCAGGCTTAACAAAAGCTGACGCAAAAAAAGCTCTCGACGCTTATATTGGTGCAACTACTGAAGCCCTCAAAGGTGGCGATCGCGTATCTCTGGTTGGATTCGGTTCTTTCTCTGTATCTATGAGAGAAGAGCGTAAAGGTAGAAATCCACAGACCGGAAAAGAAATTACAATTCCTGCTAAAAAAGTAGTGAAATTCAAAGCTGGTGCTGAACTTGCTGACGTAGTTAAATAACAAACAGATACCCAAACTATAAAACCCCGGAATTCCGGGGTTTTTTTTTGCCCTTTTCTCCACAGATCAGCCTTGCATCGTAATGCATCAAAGGATTCTGTGCATTGTCCATCCCCTATCCCATTCCCAAACATAAGCGTATCATAAGCGTATCATTAACGTACTATAAGCGCAAAAATACGCTTATGACACGCTTATGATACGCTTATGGTACGCTTATGCTACGGTTTAAACAGGTTATTGCTATAGTAAAAATGATCGTTTCATTTGAATATTATCCAGTAATATATATTTCGAATTTATTCACCCCTGCCCGCACGACCGTGCGGGCCTACACGGTTGCCAGGGTTACATTAATGGCCCACACCGTGCGCCTGTTGCTATGACTTAATCCTTTGCCAAAATCAAATATTTATGATTAATCCATTTTATATTGCGTAGCTGAAACTCAAAAGCTTAATCAGACATAACATTCCATACATTTATTCTTTGTCAGTACTTTAAAAGCCTGTATTTTTGTTTGGAAAAGAAAATCCTTTTTACAAGGATAAGAAGTAACATCTTGAGAACACCTGTTTTGTAACAGAAATAAGAATTATGGCCTTTATGGGAAATACACAAACCACCAAAGCACAAAAAACAGCCAGCTTTAATCCCAATGGTGTAGGAAATACCTCTGCCAATATATTTGGATTACCCTATACCCTGCAGGAGGCCGAGGTGGTTATCATTCCC
>JBEPXC010000300.1:0-4356 GCA_041642035.1 Sphingobacteriia bacterium | reverse complement strand
TCGAATCGGTTTTCTCGGTGGTGATTAAAAAGCTTCTTTTATCGAAGATAAGTGCCATCCTGGAGCAGGAAGATGATGCCTTTGAGCTGATCAGAAAATTCACCCACACGTATATCGAGGTACTGAATAACAATCCCAAAATTCCTTTTTTCATTCTGGAGGAGATCCATAAAAATCCCGGACGTTTATCCCGGACCTTCCTGCAGGCGGGCTTACCCATAGAAAAAGTGGTGAACATCATTAATAAGACCATCGAACAAGGCCTAATCCGCCCCATGGATCCCAGACAGATCCTGATAAACCTGCTCTCCATGTGCATCTTCCCACTGTTAGGGCGCAACATGATGCAACCCATCCTCTTTAACCACGATGCTGAGGCCTTTGAGCAGTTTTTGGAAAGCCGCAAAACGGAAGTAGCTGATTTTATTATTCACGCAATACGAGCTCCGCATATTTAATGAGCTGGAAGCTCGATGCTTGAAGCTGGAAGGGAGACAGGAAGACTTTCTATCGTCCGGAGGACATGGAAACGTCTGGAATAAATGCATTATTAAATAATATAATGAAATATCATTTTTTAAAAGGGCTAAAATGCCCCATAGTAAGTTGAAAATGCTCGAAGATGGAAGCTCAAAGCTCGAAGGAAGATGAGTCAAAAGGTTATACAATTTTTTTTTCGGGATGGAATCGTCTGAAATATAAGTTTAGATACTAAAAAATAAACCCATGCACACATCAACTTTAGCCTGCTCCAATATGGCAGCAAAGACAAAAAGCACCTACAAAGCTAACAGAAATTACCGTTTGTATTTCATCAGCCTGATCTTTCTAATGATCACGCTAAGCCCATTGGTTCAGGCGCAACAAGTCATTACCCTGCAGGAATGCATTGAGAAATCCATGCAGAATCATCCAACAGGCATGCAAAAGGAAAAGCTGCAACAGGTAAACGAGCTCAACCGGGAGGTGATCTCTTCTGGCTGGTTGCCGCAACTGGGCATGAATGCGCTTGCCAGCTACCAGTCGGATGTAACGCAAATCGACATTACACTGCCGGGCATGGATATACCCTCACCGTCGCAGGACCAGTACCGCATGACCCTGGAAGCACAACAAATGATTTACGATGGCGGCACCTCCAAGGGCAGGCAGGCCCTGCGCGAATCGACCCATGCCGCTGAGCTGCAGGAGGTTGAGGTACAGATCTACCAATTGCCCGAACAGGTAAACCGCCACTTCTTTCAGCATTTCATACTGCAGGAAAACCTGGATATACTCAACTTAAACATGGAGGAGATCCGGCAGCGTATCAGCAATGTAAGCTCAGCCATAACCCATGGCGCCCTCCTGCCCTCTTCGCAATGGGTGCTCGAAGCAGAGGTTCTTCGCCTTGAACAGGCACAGCAAGACTTATTGCTCTCTATTGAATCCAACCGGCAGATATTGGAAATCCTGGTAGGGGAAAATCTTTCAGACAGACAGTTGGAACTCCCTGCCGGCCTGCAGCTCAACACCAATCAGGGCATCAACCGGCCCGAGCTGAAGTTGTTTGCCCTGCAGAAAGAGAAGCTCTTTTCGGCTGCGCAGCTTACCTCAACCACCAACAGGCCCAGGTTAGGAGGCTTCGTCCAGGCAGGTTATGGCAAACCGGGTTTGAATATGCTCAGCGATGATTTTGACTTCTTTTACATGGCGGGCATAAGGCTTAGCTGGAACATCTGGGACTGGCAAAAGAGCAGCAACGAAAGACAAATCCACCACCTTAAAGCCTCTATGATTGATGCCCGGCAGCAGGCTTTCGAACAAAACATTACCATTGCCTCGCACCCCATCACCACGCGATTATCGCAACTGGAAGAGGCCCTGAAGAAAGACCAGGAAATCATTGCACTTCACCAGAAAATTGTCGACAGCTCCGCTTCGCAGCTCGAAAACGGCGTCATCAATTCAACCGAATACCTGCACCAGCTTAATGCGCTGGCAAAGGCGAAAATAGAGCATCATACGCATCAAATCAGATGGATACAAACCATCGCAGAATACAACATCATCACAGGAAATTTTTAACCCCTTTAAACAGAAAACCATGAATATCCTTAAATTGATCATACCAATGCTGCTGCTCATGGCAGTTGCCTGCAACAATACAGAACAAGAAAGCGATGCATGGGGAAACTTCGAAACCCGTGAAACCATGATTTCTGCACAGGTCAATGGCAAGTTACTCGACTTACAGGTAGAGAAAGGCCAAACACTGGAAAAAGATGTGATGGTAGGCATGATCGACACCCTGCAGTATGCCCTTACGCACCGGCAACTGGTGGCGCGAAAGCAATCCATCAGCTCCAGGATAGACGATATGGAGGCCAATATAGCCGTGATGGAGGTACAAAAAGACAATCTGGAAAGAGAGATCGCCCGCACACAAAAAATGCTCTCCGACCAGGCCGCTACCCAACAACAGCTGGATGATCTGGAGGGAAAGCTGCAGGTGATCGACAAACAAATCCTGGCGGCACAAAGCTCACGGCAGAACATCAGGCACGAAATACAGGCCATGGATGCGCAGATTGCTCTGGCTGCTGAACAGCTCAGCCAATGCACGATTACAAATCCTCTGCCGGGTACCGTGCTGGAAAAATATGCCGAAACCCATGAGCTCATCCTGCCCGGGAAGCCCCTGTACAAAATTGCCGACCTCTCAGTGATGGATTTAAAAGTCTTTGTCAGTGGCGCTCAACTGCCCCACATCGAACTGGGACAAACCGTCAGGGTGTTCGTAGATGAAGATGCCCAAACCAACAGGGAGCTCGAAGGAACCGTGAACTGGATCTCTTCGCGCGCTGAATTCACTCCCAAGACCATCCAGACCAAGGAAGAACGCATCAACCAGGTATATGCCGTAAAAATCAGCGTACCCAATGATGGGGTTATAAAAATAGGAATGCCGGGAGAGGTAATTTTTTAAGCCTGTTCATTACCCAATATTGTATCTCCTCATATCAGTATAATAAAAAACACCATTTATGGGAATCAAGGTAGAAAACATAGAGAAATCATACGGAGCGGTAAAAGCCCTTCAGGGCGTAAGTCTGGAGGTGAACCCGGGTGAACTCTTCGGCCTGATAGGGCCCGACGGTGCCGGCAAAACCACCTTGTTCAGAATCCTTACCACCCTGCTGGTGCCCAATAAGGGTTATGCAAGCATGAATGGCTATCACACCATAAAAGATTACAAAGCCATTCGTAATATAGTAGGTTACATGCCCGGCCGCTTCTCGCTATACCAGGATTTGAGTGTAGAAGAGAACCTGCAATTTTTTGCTTCTATTTTCAACCAGAAATTCGACGAAAACTTTGACCTGATACGCGACATATACATTCAGCTTGCCCCCTTTAAAAAGCGTTTGGCAGGCAAGCTATCGGGTGGGATGAAACAAAAGCTGGCCCTTTGCTGCGCCCTGATACACAAACCCGAGATACTGGTGCTCGACGAACCCACCACCGGTGTGGATGCCGTGTCGAGAAACGAATTCTGGAATATGCTTTCCGGCCTGAAAAAGGAAGGCATAACCATTATTGTCTCCACGCCCTATATGGATGAAGCCACCCGTTGCGAAAGGATTGCCCTGATTCAGGACGGGAAGATCCTTCAGATCAACACCCCCGAAAACATTATGGCGTCTTTTGCCCATACATTGTACGCGGTAAAAACGCCCGACCTCTACCGGGGCCTTCTCGATATCAAGGATTTCGAACAAACCCATGCCGTGTATCCATTTGGTCAGTACCTGCATTTTGTCTCGTCCGATCCGACTATGGATCCGCAGACATTAAACACCTACCTGAGTCAAAAGGGGCATGAGCATATAATGATCAAAGCCGATCAACCCAATATAGAAGATTGTTTCATGGAATTGATGCAACATGCAAGATAGACCAGTAATTATACGAGCCCGGGATATGGTGAAGAAGTTTGGCAGTTTCACTGCCAACGACCAATTGAACTTCGACGTGTACCAGGGCGAAATATTTGGTTTCCTGGGTGCCAATGGTGCCGGCAAAACTACTGCCATCCGCATATTATGCGGCTTATCAAAACCTACCTCGGGCGACATCACCGTGGCAGGCTATGATGTGTCAAATCAGGCCAACACCATTAAAAAGAATATTGGATACATGAGCCAGAAGTTTTCGCTCTATGAAGACCTTACGGTGTGGGAGAACATCCGCTTTTTTGCAGGCATCTATGGCATGAGCCGTAAAGAGATAAAACGCAAGGCCGACGAGCTGCTCAAAAGATTGGAGATGGAAGATGTGCGTGACGAGCTCATCGCGTCCCTGCCCACGGGATGG
>JBEPXC010000299.1:0-4357 GCA_041642035.1 Sphingobacteriia bacterium | reverse complement strand
GCCCAGAACCTACACTTCTCCCAGTCAGCAACAGCCCCGCTCTAGCCAGGAATACAGAAGACCTTCTAATGAACAAAGGCCTCCGGCAAGGGGCAATCAGGTAGAAAGAGCTGCTCCACAAAGACAAACCCCACAACAGGGGACCCAGGCTGCTCCGCAAAGGGTACCTCAGCAAAGGCCTCAGGCTACACCACAGAGAACCGTGCCGCAACAAAGACCACAGGCTACGCCTCAGAGATCAACACCTCAGCAAAGGCCTCAGGCTACACCCCAACGCTCAGTGCCTCAGCAAAGGCCTCAGGCTGCCCCTCAAAGAACAGCACCAAGGCGGTCTACCCCTACTTATAGCGCTCCTTCCAGAAATACAGGAAGATCTTCTTCTCCCAGCACTATAAGAAGCACCTCGCCTTCTCGCTCAAGTGGCTCATCGGCCCCCTCAAGATCTGGAAGTAGCTCATCAAGTAGTTCAGGAAGTAGCTCCAGCCCTTCCAGAAGAAGATAAAGCTATTGAAAAGCCCTCTTAGTTAGTAATTAAAGGAGGGCTTTTCAAAATGCTTCAACTCATACATTTTTACACTAAAAAGTTTTTAAATATGAAACGTTTAAGTTTTATTGTCATCTTTTTTGCCCTGCTGACAATACATGCCAAAGCACAAAGTGAGTTAGATGCACTTCGATTTTCTATGATAAGCCCCGGTGGGACCGCAAGGTTTATAAGCACAGGAGGAGCATTTGGTGCATTGGGTGGCGACTTTTCAACTTTGAGTACCAACCCTGCAGGTATCGCCATCTACAGAGGAAGTGAATTTACCATTACACCCAGTCTGAATTATACCAATGTACAATCTGACTTTATGGGCATTCAGCAGGAAGATATCAAGTATAGTTTTAATCTTAGCAACATTGGGTTTGTCTTTGCCTTCAATGACCCCAATGCGTTGAAGGAATCGGGTTGGATTGGCTTTCAATTTGGTTTAGGTTTAAACAATCTGGTCAACTTCAACAACAGAAGAACATATGAAGGATTTAACACCCAGAACTCACTGATGAGTGTTTTTCTGGACAAGGCAAATAATCAGGCCAACTTCAACGCGGCTTATCCTGAAGACTATCTCGATGATTTTACCACAGGACTTGCCTGGGATACCTGGTTGCTTGCCTTAGATACGTTGAACAACACCTTCTTTATCGACATGCCCGATAATGTAATGCAGCGCCGCGTAACCAACACCAGTGGATCGGTCAGGGAACTGAATCTCTCTTTTGGAGCCAATTACAGCAACCGACTATACCTGGGTGCTTCACTGGGATTGCCCTTTGTTAATTTTGAAGAGGAATACACTTTCTATGAAGAGAATTCGCAAAATATAGATAGTGAATTACGTTCGCTTGAGTATGGAGAGAATCTAAACACTACTGGTATGGGGGTAAATTTTAAATTTGGTGCCATATTCAGAGCCTCCGACATGATAAGGCTAGGGGCCGCCGTGCATACCCCAACCTTTTATACCCTTGAAGACGAATGGCGTACGCATATGAAGTCTGACCTGGTTAGCTTTGGACAAAAAGAAAGTAGATCGCCGGTTTCACTATTCCAGTACGAGCTTAATACCCCCTTGAAACTTATTGGTAGCCTGGGGTTGGTGTTTGGAACACAGGGTTTGTTAAGTGCAGAATACGAATATGCTGATTACACCGAAATGCGGTTAAGAAGCAGTGACGATCCCTTTACCAATGAAAACAAGAAGATTCAAAGTAACTTCCAGGCTCAGCACAATCTGAAGTTTGGTGGTGAATTAAGATTCAACCCTATTGTATTAAGGGCCGGATATGCCATGCACAGCAATCCTTATCAGGATAATATTAACGTTCTTGAGAAGACAACAATAAGCGGTGGAATAGGTATCAGAGAAAGAGGCTATTTTGTTGATTTCGGCTATTTTATCTCTCAATATTCAGAAGATTTTCATCAGTACTATAACATTGACCAAACCCGGACACCGGTAGTAAATTATGATTATGCACAGCAAGGTTTCCTGATGACTGTAGGATTCCGGTTCTGATAAAAGGATCTGGAATACCAATCTTAAAAGCAAAAGCGGGTCATTTATTGTAAAAATAAATGACCCGCTTTTTTTTATTCTTTGCTCTTTTATTTATAAGGCAATATCTTCTATAATGTCTACGTCAACAAGGATACGTCCACAATATTCACAAACAATTATCTTCTTATTAAGTCTGATATCAAGTTGTCTTTGGGGTGGTATTTTGTTGAAACACCCCCCACAAGCGTCTCTTTCAACAGCCACAACAGCCAATCCATTTCTTGCATTTTCACGGATACGCTTATAAGCACCTAACAGTCGTTCATCAATGTTCTTTTCCTGAACAAGAGATTTTTCTTTAAGACTTTCTTCTTCCTTACGGGTTTCTTCAACGATATCCTTAAGCTCGCTGTTTTTTACTTCCAGATCGCTTTTGCGTTCAGTCAGTTCAACCGATGATACGTCCAGGATTTCTTTTTTGCTTTGAATAGAAACCTCATATTCTCTGATTTTCTTCTCAGCCAATTGAATTTCGAGGTTCTGATATTCGATTTCTTTGCTGAGAGAATCATATTCGCGGTTATTACGAACATTCATTTGCTGAGCTTCATATTTCTTGACCAACTCCAGGCTTTCCTTTATGTTGTTTTGCTTGCGGGTAATTTCCATTTCCAAATCAGAAAGCTCATGTTCAAATTTCGCAATGCGGGTTTCCAGTCCTTCAATTTCATCTTCAAGATCCTGTACTTCTAAGGGGAGCTCACCCCGAATGTTTCTAATTTTATCAACCTGAGCATCAATAAGCTGCAGAGTATACAGGCTTACAAGTTTCTTTCTTACAGCCGACTCAATGCTATCCTCAACGGATTTATCCATTGCAGAAGTAGTTGTAACAATTTCGGGCTCCTTGATGATTGCTTCCTCTTGTTTCTTAGGAGATTCTTTAGCTTTGGCCATAGGGCAATATTTATGTTATTGAATTTCTATAATTAAAAATATCTGACCGGGTTGGTACTCTGGCCAGAAATTAGGAGTGCAAAGTTAGTAAATTTTTTAGTAACTATTTCATACAATATTTCTTTGGTAAATTGTTCACTTTCATAATGTCCCACGTCGGCCATCAACATTCTTTCTTCTACATCAAAAAACTCATGATATTTCATATCGGCAGTAACAAAAGCATCGGCACCTGCTTCCATAGCCTTTTCCCTTAAAAAACTTCCGCTTCCGCCACACAGAGCTACTTTCTGTATCGGCTTACCCAATAAAGAGGTATGTCTTATGCATTCACAGGCTAGTGAATTTTTAAGTTTTTCGAGAAATTCCGTTTCTGCTATAGGCTCATTATAAGATCCAATCATTCCCATACCCACATTACTATGGGTGTTATCGAGAGAATACACATCATAGGCAACTTCTTCATAAGGATGGGCCTCAATCATGGCCTTTACAACCTGTGTCTGCAACCAGGATGGCATTATGGTCTCTATTCTTACCTCCTTCTCTGTATGTATCATGCCTTTTTCTCCAACATAAGGATTGGCATCTTCACCAGCACGAAAAGTACCCTCACCCGACAGATTAAAGCTACAGCAGTCATATTCACCAATATGGCCTGCTCCTGCCTCAAATATGGCCTTACGCAGGTCATCCGCTTTTGCAATGGGACAAAAGGTAATCAGTTTTTTCAGGAGATTTTTGCGGGGATCTAATATTTGAAGGTTCTCCAGTCCAATTTTTCTGGCAAGTATTTCGTTAACCCCCATGCTCACACTATCCAAATTGGTATGTACTGAAACAATAGCTATGTCATTTTTAATGGCTTTGACCAAAGCCCGCTGGATATAATCTTTACCAGTCAAACTTTTGATCCCCTTGAATATTAACGGGTGATGAGAAATGATTACGTCGCATTGTTTTACGATGGCTTCCTCAACAATAGCTTCGGTTACGTCCAGGCATATCAGCCCCTTGGTAACTTCCGCAGAAGGCTCTCCATATTGTATGCCCGAATTGTCATAACTCTCCTGAAGTGAAAAAGGGGAAAAATCCTGGTAAGCCAATAATATATCTTTCAGTATCATCAGAGAACGATTTTGTCTATAAACTTGAAAACATTATTTAATTCTTTCTATAACTTTATGCTTTAGATTATTGTTTTGAATGACTCTGCCTACTGCTAAAGTAAAGAAATTTGTATCAATACAAAGATATTCAGATCAGAAGTATTAAAAAACAAAAATAAAAAAACATTAATTTCTTTACTATTGGTTCTATTCCTAATGCAATTTTTAGATTGAAAGCCGTAATTG
>JBEPXC010000298.1:0-4363 GCA_041642035.1 Sphingobacteriia bacterium | reverse complement strand
CTCATCAGCAGCATCGTCTGAGGTATATCCATCTCCGAAGTCCCACAAGTAGGTTCCGGCACCCCGACTATGGTTTTGAAATGTAACCCTTTGTGGTGTGCAAAAAGAAGTATAGTCAAAAGTAAATTCTGCCTCTATTTTGGGGTACACCTTAATGTGTTTTGTTACCTCTGCCTTACATAAATAATCCGATGTGGCTATAAGTTTTACATCAAACAGGAGTGTATCACTAAAATCGGGGTTGTCAAACCATATCAAAGGATTGCTCTCTGAGGAGCTGCCTTCATGATTATCAAAATCCCATTCATAGGTTTTTGCACCGGTTGAGGTATTGCTAAACTGCACAGGGAGAGGATTGCATCCTTCCAGCACATCGGCGGTGAACTCAGCTTTTATAGCAGGATATATTGTTACGGGTCTAATCAAGGTATCGCGACAACCCGAATCATTTTCGCCAATCAACCAAATGTTTACGGTGTCGGGAAGAAGGTCGTTATTCTCGAATGTATGCATGAATTGCTGCTGCTGCAGGGTGTCGAAGCTAGCTCCTCCGTCAAAGCTCCAATGGTTGTAAGTAGCTCCAAAGGATGTATTGCTTAACTCAGCAGGGTAGGGGCTGCAATGAACGGGAGGATCAAATATAAATCCTGTTTCTATGTATGGTTTTACATGTATTTGAATGGTTTTTTGTGATGTGCAACCAGTTTTTGCATACGCATCAAGAACCACGGTATACACAGTATCCTTGTTAGAAAAATTCTGAAATTCATGTATGGGATTCTTTTTATTTGATGTTGATCCATCGCCAAATTTCCATTCAAACTGGTCTGCTCCACTGGAAAGATTTTCAAAGTTTACCTTTAATGGTGCGCAACCACTAATGATATCAGCTTTTGCATCTGCTTTTATTTCAGGATATACAGTAATGTTTGTGGTCATGGTATCACGGCACATGGAATAGCGCCCAACCAACATTAGTTCCCTTATGATGGGTTCGGTTGTTGTGTTGACATAGGTATGATAAAATTCGTCTGCTTCGGTGGTATATACGGTATTATCACCCATTCTCCATGAATAATTGGAAATGCCATACGATTGATTAACCACATGGAGATCAAAAGGAGAACACCCTTCCGACTGGTCTATGGTAAAGGCTGCATTTGCCGGGCCATACAGACTAATATATACGCTGGTGGAGTCTGTTGTTTTGCAGGCTCCACTCACTGTTACAGTATATTTAATTGATTCCTCCGGTATAGCTATCGGAGTTGCACTGGTAGGATCATCCAGATAATCGGGAGGAGACCATTGGTATTTTACACCACCCTGAGCCACCAGCTGAACAGGGTCGCCAAAACACGCCTTATGCATTGCTCCGGTGCCCGATATATTCGCCCTGAGGTCAAGCTCGTTGAAATCAGAAAAGTACCCATACATGGTGCCTGAAGCCGGTCCTCCATTAATAATACCCAGGTGGAAAACATCTTTTGAATTTTCTATAAGACTTGCCAAGCCTATGGGTACCTGTGTCTGGTTCATTTCATATTCGGCAGCAAGCCAGTCTGTGGTGCCGGGCACGGTAACAAAATCTGAAGCTTTTATAATTGTATTGGGACCATCACCATTAAAGATAAAACCATCTTCAGCACCTGCCCGCACCAGTATATTTAAAAAGAAGCTTTCTCCTTTTGAGCGGGTGAAAGAAACCTTCGTGCTGCCTGTGCAAACATTTATTGGGGGTAGCACAGCACCTCCCATTTCACAGCCAAAACCGGCAACATGATATACATAGGTAGGTTCTGAGGTCTTTATATGATGGTTTTGCTGTGTAAATTCCCAACGTATCTGCTCACCCGGTTGAATAATAGCTTCCAATGTTCCATCTATGTAAACCTGTGTGTTGGGTTGGGTGGCAAGAATGTATAAAAATTCCCTAATGGTTAATCGGCCCTTCATGGCAATGTACTCTGTTCCGATAATATTGGTAGGGATTATCTGATCTCCGATCAAGTCGCGGCAGCCACCGTATGGATTAGCAGCCACAGAGTCATCGCTGGTGGATATGGCTATGGGTTTATCGGATTGTACACGGGTGCCCCCAAGATGATTACCAGCAGCCTGTCCTGTTGTACTGTAGTTATCGGGTACAAAGGCAATGGTTTGACCCATGTTTAGGATGGTGTCGAAGGGTACTCCGGCTGGCCTCCCCGGGAAAACAGGTTGGGTTGGTGTTACCGTTATGGTGGTTTGATCCTGGGTAGCCACGATATATATACCCGAGTAGGGTTGGGGGCTATAATTGCCATTGTTGAAATGATCCTGAAAGGGTACATAGAAATCTTTTCCCAATGCATTTCGTCCCTTTAGAGCAAAAATATCAGGATTATAAATGGTACCCACCTCAAAATAGGCTGTGGTAAAATTTGTAGCCTTTATTTTAATTCCTCTGTTGTAAATTTTATCCGGATCCTCGGTCCACAAATCAAGTATCTGAGTCGTAACATCTACGCTACTGGCTTCATTGGGCAGTAAATCTACGACTATAGGCGTAAAGCCTGGATTGGCTGGCATGGATATTGTAATCTGATTGTCCAGGTTGAGATTGGCAAAGCGGAAGACAAATTTCCGGCCATCCCAGCGATGCCCCTGAGTTACTTTTGGTACCGCAAACCAAAACTCAGTATCCGTTTGCCCATGCGCTTCACGCATGTTTAAAAGCAATAAAAGTAAAGAAAGTATAATGTATATTTTTCTCATTACTTTACGGATATATGCAAAACATACTTGTTGGTTGTTGTTTTTTACAAGTTTGCCGTATTATTTATTTTTATTAGTGATTATAAGCCTTTTTAACATCTGATTCTAACAAAGATAACTTCCACCATACACCCAAACAATAGCGTAAACTCCTGAAATTTCTGCGTTTTTTTGCGTGTTTTTCGCGGTAGTTTTTACCTGTATCCTAAGATTTTTTTACACAGCAAAAAAGCAAAGAGAAGTCTCTTAGTGAAACTTCTCTTTGCTTTTTTGGAGATGTTTTTTTGAGTTAAAACTACAGCTTTCTTAATCCTGATGTTTTATTCTAAAAAGCACAGTTAAAATGTTTAATTAAAATCGATGAATCTTATTCGTATTATGTCTATATTTTACCTGGTAATGATCAGCTTTTTGGTATGCCAATGGTTTGAAGACTGAATTTTGATAAAATAGATGCCAGGAGATAGAACCATAGTGTCAATCGCTGTTTGATTTCCTGCTGCAATGGGATTTAAAATGCATTTGCCAGATATGTCGTATATTCTGATCTCCTGTATTTCAGTAACAGAAGAAATAGTAACATACTCTGCTGCAGGATTAGGGTGGAGTAATATATTGTCAGCAATATTAACTATATCATTTGTATGGGTAGATAACTGTAATTCAATCATTTGTCCGTGACTGTGTGTGGACAGCCAAAGACCAAATTCAGGGCCATTGTTATTGGTTGTGGGGTCCAAAAATCCCGATGTAAGCAAAACAGCTGCTTTTCCATCGTATAAATAATCCTCGAAGTTTCCATTGAAAAAACCATAGGTGTTTTCCCCCGTCGCGTCTTTCACTTCCAATACATAATTGTCGGTGTCAAATTGATGGTAACCAGAAAATTGACCAAATTCCACTTCTGAAACTTTTTCGTAAGAGGGGCTTGTCTTTAAACTCAGAGACGGGGCATCTGTAGAGCCATGAAACACCAGTAAATCAATATGATTCGCCTGAGCAGAGACTTCCGTTACCGCAGTCATGAATAGCTGTAATGACTTATAAGGTTGATATTCGGCTTCAGAAGTGTTTCCGGCAAAAATAGCTGCATACGAGCTGTTGCTGCCCAAGGTGAAGTATTCCGAATATAATATTTGGGTAGTATCAGTATTTGACTTCGTCACATCTATTTTTATAGGATGATTGGCCGGTATATTTATAAAGTCAGATGTATGTCTGAATGTTAGATTTTTAATTCTTAACTGCCCGTTGATATAAATATTGACATCCAGGAAAGGGTTATTTGCTGCATTATTTATGAATTGTACCCGGGTATATTTCACTTTAGGCACGGCAAATACATCATGTATAATCGTATCACTGTTTATTGTTACCCTTCTGTTAGGATCTCCTATCCATTCACCCTCATCCCATCCGGTATTGATATAATATTTATATAGATACTCCTGAGCAGGCAGTTGCATGGTCAGAGAATATATATTTGGATTATTGTTCCATGGCAATAAACGTTGTTTTTGTGGTTGGCTTCCTGGTTCAGCCCAGTTTAACATGTTGCCGGTGATGAATAGTTGATCAATAATAGAATCAAACCTTTCGGTAGAGA
>JBEPXC010000297.1:0-4449 GCA_041642035.1 Sphingobacteriia bacterium | reverse complement strand
TGTAGCTTCAGATTCAAACGGGTTTGGGTGGCATTAAGGTGCAGTGCTGCAGCTTGTTGATTGCCATTATGTGCAAGTACCTGATTGTAGATCTGCAGCGTTTGAAGGGATAAACCTGCGCGCATGCTTAGAAAATAATATTCACCCCGCAAGTTAAACTGGTTGCGCTCAATATTGGAATTTGCAGCTATGGGCACCACATCGTAGGAATATCTGGCTGCACTAAAGGGTCCATACGAAGCCTCACTGGTGCCCCGTGGTTCCGACATCAGATAGTAGGCAAAGTGAAACAGCCAGTTTTTATAGCCATGTTCAAAGCTGATTCCTGCCTGATAATCATCTTCAAGCCCCACATAATAAGGTGCCTGAAACCACCACGAGTGCGAACCAAAAGGTAAATCGCCAAAAGGCACTTTCGATATTCCTACCTTGAGGGTGGTTTTGGGCATAAAATTATAACCCAGCCACCCATGATGAATAAAATGGGAGTTGAAAGTGGGATAAAAGCGGTATTGGAAGGATAATTCAATTCCTTTTGAGTAAGAATTAAATCCTATACGCCAGGTATCCCAGGTAAACTCGTTACGGCCCGCAGTTCCTAATGCGGATGTAGACCCTTCGTATTGCGTGTAGATCATATTCAGACGGAGGGCCCCATGAATATTAGTCCAGGTAGTGTCTCTGCTTATTTCGTTATTGGGCGCTTCTGCCCGTAAAAGCATGCTCTGGAACAGGAAAAATAAAACCAAAATCGTTTGATGAAAATTTAAAATACTCATAGAAATTGAGGTTTTAGAATAGAACAAACAAATGTTGATTTTGATTAAAGAGGATGTTGAATTTGTATGATAGTTAAAAAATCATCTATATTCACCTGATTTTAAATCATAGGTTAACAAAGTGACTAAAAGTCTGTATTTTTGCCTATGAAGTGTCGCTCAAAAAGGATAAAAAACGTTTTGTGAGGCATTCTATCGGATTACTTTAATAAAATCATATACGAATGAAGCTTTTTTATCATATCGGGAAATACCTGGTTTTGCTGGTTTCCATATTACGCCGGCCACAGAATGCAAGGATATACCGGCAGAAGATTCTGGTAGAAATGGATCAGCTGGGACTGGAGAGCCTGGGCATAGTAGCCATCATATCGGTGTTTATGGGAGCGGTAGTGACTATACAAACGGCCTTCAATACCGACCATCCGTTGCTGCCCATCTATGCCGTGGGCTTTGCCACTCGCCAGTCCATCATACTGGAGTTTTCACCCACCATCATCAGTCTTATCCTGGCCGGCAAGGTAGGTTCTCGCATTGCATCCGAAATAGGCACCATGCGTGTTACCGAGCAGATCGATGCTCTGGAGGTAATGGGTATCAATTCGGCCGGATACCTTATCCTGCCTAAAGTAATTGCCAGCATGCTGATCAATCCCCTGTTGGTGATATTGAGCATTTTCCTGGGCGTATTTGGGGGGTATCTGGCTTCTTATCTTACAAACGTAGTTCCCCTGAGCCATTATGTTTATGGCATATTGTTTGAATTTTCGCAATTCGATATTTACTATGCGCTGGTCAAGACAGTCGTTTTTGCTTTTCTGATTGCTTCTATCTCGGGCTATTTTGGTTTCTATACAAAGGGAGGCGCTCTTGAAGTGGGCCAGCAAAGTACCAAAGCCGTTGTTTTCAGCAGCATCTACATCATCATCTTCAACCTTATCCTTACCCAATTATTATTAATATGATAAAGACCCAACAACTACGCAAAACTTTTGATGGTCAGGACATTCTGAAAGGAGTCGATACGGTATTCGAGAAAGGCCAGACGCATCTGATTATCGGGCAAAGCGGATCAGGCAAGACGGTTTTTATGAAATGTTTGGTAGGACTGCTAGAACCTGATGATGGATACATTATGTATGACCAGTACAATTTCACCAAAATGTCGGCTAATGAACGAACTTCCGTGCGTAAAAAAATGGGTATGCTCTTTCAGGGCAGCGCCCTGTTCGACTCGCTCACCGTAGAGCAAAACGTAATGTTCCCCCTGGAGATGTTTAATAAGGACATGACCAAAAAAGAAAAACTCGAACGGGCAAACTTTTGCCTGGAAAGAGTAAATATAAGCAACGCCAACCATTTGTTTCCCGCAGAAATCAGCGGGGGCATGAAAAAAAGAGTGGCCATTGCCCGTGCCATTGCCAACCGCCCTGAATACCTGTTTTGCGATGAACCCAACTCAGGCCTCGACCCCCAAACCTCTATCGTGATCGACAACCTCATTAGCGAAATCACCAAAGAGTTTCAGATGACCACCATCATCAACACCCACGATATGAACAGCGTGATGGAGATTGGCGACCATGTAGTGTTTTTATACAAAGGAAACCTTTGGTGGGAAGGCAATTCCGATCAAATCCTCAGCTCAGCAAACAAAGAAGTAGAAGACTTTGTTTATGCCACTGAGTTGATGCGCAAACTCAAATAAGGCTTCACTTTGCAGCGCCCCACAATATCTTTAGCACATTTTTTTGTAAATTTGCACAATCAACTTACCCCTTATGATATTATTCATCAAGCTATTCAGAGAGAGTGCCATGTTTGCATGGGGAAGTGTAGTTTCCAATAAGCTGCGCACCCTGCTCACCTTGTTGGGCATCACCATCGGCATATTTGCCATCATCAGCGTATTCAGCGTAGTAGATGCCCTGGAGAAGCAAATCCGCACCTCCATATCAAGTCTGGGAGACAACGTCATTTATGTGCAGAAATGGCCCTGGGAGTTCAATGCCGATTTTCCCTGGTGGAAATACATGAACCGCCCCAGCCCGAGACCTTCCGAACTGGATGAAGTGCTTAGACGCACCCAGGTGGTGGATAATGCTGCTTTTCTTGCATCAACGAACCGAACCGTTGAACATCTGAGCAAAAGTATCGAAAGAGTGAATGTGCTCACGGTTTCGCACAATTACGATCAGGTACGTACCCTGGATATTGCTACAGGACGCTACTTCTCCCCTACAGAATCCAATGCCGGCCGCAATGTAGCCATCATTGGAAACGAAGTGGCCACCAGTCTGTTTGAAAACAACAATCCCCTGGGCAAAACCATTAAGGTATTTGGTAGAAAAATGGAAGTCATCGGGGTCCTGGCCCTGCAAGGCGAGAATGCCTTTGGCGGTAGCGACGACAATGCCATTATTATACCCCTTGCCTTTGTAAGTTCCTTTATTGATGTGAGCAGCGACAGGTATGATCCGGTAATACTGGCCAAAGGAAAGGAGAACTTCAGCAATGAAGAACTGATCGACGAGCTACGCGGAACCATGCGCTCCATAAGACGAATAAAGCCCGCTGCCGAAGACGACTTTGCCCTCAACCAGGCCAGTTTGTTGTCTAAACAATTCGACGGCCTGTTTGCCATTCTCAAGCTGGCCGGTTGGATCATAGGCGGTTTTTCTATTCTGGTGGGCGGATTTGGCATCGCCAACATCATGTTTGTATCGGTAAAGGAACGAACTACCATCATTGGCATCCAGAAAGCTTTGGGGGCCAAAAATTACTTCATCCTGCTGCAGTTTCTTGCCGAAGCCGTGTTGTTAAGCCTAATGGGCGGGGCCATTGGCCTGCTGATGGTGTTTGGCGGCACATGGCTGGCATCACGTATATTCGATATGGATTTGCTACTGAGCCTGGAAAACCTCCTGCTGGGGGTGAATGTATCGGTAATTATTGGTATTGTGGCAGGTTTTATTCCGGCCTATTCGGCCGCCCAGCTCAACCCGGTAGATGCCATCAGAGCAAATACATAATCATCCACAGCCTTTTGAGCAAATATATAACTCTTAACAGGCTGAAACAACAAGGCATGCAAAAAGAAAAACATTCTCTAATCAATATAAATCAAGGAAAAAAAATGGACAATAAGAAAGTTATTTTAGTTATCATGGATGGTTGGGGCCAGGGAAAAGGCGACAAATCAGACATTATCGCAAATTCCAATGTACCCTACACCCAAAACCTCAGCGAAAAAGCCGCTTTCAACACCCTCAGGACATCGGGGAAAGATGTTGGGCTGCCCGAGGGTCAAATGGGTAACTCTGAAGTAGGACACATCAATATAGGCGCAGGAAGGGTCGTATACCAGGACCTGGTAAAAATATCACAGGCCATCGAAGACGGCTCTTTTAATCAACACCCTGTATTGACGGATGCCTTTACATACGCTAAAAACAACAACAAAAAGGTTCACCTGCTGGGGCTGGTGTCTGATGGTGGAGTTCATTCTGCCATGGATCATCTATACGGCCTGTGCGATGTTGCCAGGGAACATAATTTCGACCAGTTGTATATTCATGCCTTTACCGATGGCCGCGATACCGACCCGAAAAGTGGACTGGGTTTTATCAATGATCTGGAAAACCATCTGAAGAAATCTGCCGGCACCATC
>JBEPXC010000296.1:0-4451 GCA_041642035.1 Sphingobacteriia bacterium | reverse complement strand
AAAGGCATCGGTAAAAGCTCCCTTACGATGACCAAACATCTCACTCTCAAACAAAGCAGCCGATATCCCTCCCAGGTTGACTTTCACAAAAGGGCCCTTTATCCTGTGGCTGTTGATGTGTATGGCTTCGGCGATCAATTCCTTGCCCGTACCACTTTCGCCCGTTATCATAACCGGTGCATCGGTGGCAGCAATACGGCTGATGGTTTGCAATACGCTGACCAAAGGAGCAGATTCTCCTACGATCTTCTCAAAGGTAAACCGTTTGCTCAGTCCTTTTCTTCCTGAGGCTGCCGCTTCATCGGGCATGTTTAGGGCTATGGCTGCCTGGAGGGTAGAAAGTAGAGCGTCATTGTTCCAGGGCTTGGCGACAAAATCAAAGGCTCCCAGGCGCATTCCCTTTACCGCCAGTTCTATGCTTCCCCAACCCGTAATAAGGATTACGGGAAGCCGGGGTTGGAGAATTTTGATCTTTTGCAGCAGCTCAAGGCCTTCATCACCTGTTGTTTGAAGCGAATAGTTCATGTCTAGTACTGCTGCAGAGATGTCGCCACCCCGTATGCTATCCAGGGCATCCTGAGGATTGCTTACTTCTATGGATGCATACCCGGCCCTGCGGAAAAGCATGCCCAGCGATGCACGCACCGCCATATCGTCATCAACAATAAGTACTTTTGCTTGCAATACAGTATGTTTTTTTCAGATAGAGCCTGCATGATCATTTCACACTTCAATGGGGATGAAGCTGTGCGACCATGAAAGGTCCATCATAATTTATGACTTAAATGAACTTTTTCAGTTAAATAAATTGTTCTATGGCTCAAATGTAATGAACATATAGTAATCCTGGAAAAAATCTTTAATGCAATATCGGCCTGTTCTAATCCGCTCCCACAGATGCCTTTCTTATATTTACTCATCCTTTAAGGCCAGTGCCGGTTCGAGCTGCGAGGCTTTCAGGGCAGGATACCATGCAAAGAGCATAACCATGAATATCATGAAAGCAAAAGTAGCAGCAAGAGTACGGAAGTAGAAACCTACCTCCAGCGCATGAATTTTGAGCATAGGCACCTGCACCAGCAAAAAGATGGCGGGCAAAATCCCCAGTAAACTGATGAACACCATCTCGATTATCAGGCGCCACAACAGGGCCTTGCGCGATGATCCTATAGCCCTCAACACCCCTATTTCGGGTTTACGCTTGTTGATGTTGAAGCTAAAAATACCTGTCAATCCCAGCAAGGTAGTAAACATGAGAAACAACCCCAGGAACACAATATAGATGAAATCTACCCGCTCTCTTTCGAGTTGACGGGCACGATGATGGTCCATCAGGGTTAAGGCATCGATTTGCCAGGTCTCCTTATCAAGGACAGAAAACGTTTTTTGATTGATCTGTTCCATCAGGAATGCTTGATCCACCTCAGGATTAATGTGCAGAAAAACCTCCATTGAACGTGTACCCATACCCCAATCCAGGGGTAAATAAACTGCTGATTCAGGCTTTCGAAAGGGTTGTTGTTTGATGGGTTCAATAACACCCACTATTTCGCAGCTGCGGCCTCCGATACTAATTTTTCTGCCGACAACATTACCGGGCTCTCCCATTCTGTCCGCAAGCAATTGGTTTACTACTATAGGTGCATGAGCCTGCAGCATTTGGTCTGATTGATCTGCATTGTTTTCAAATGGGTAAATGGATGCATACAAGTTTATGGCGGACTGATCGAACCATTCTCCTTCAATGAGTTTAAGGTCAAGTACCGACAGGAAGTTGGGATCTGCTGCCTTGAACTGAACCACCATTTCAATGCTATCTATTTTAAGAGAATACGAAGTTTGGCCTCGAGAAAATGGGCCATAGTCAGCCATACCTACTTCCCGCACGCCATCGATTCTTGAAAGGCTTCCCGTTAGTTTCTGTCTGCCTTCGCGATGTTGTTCCTCGCTTGCTGTGTTGGATGCAAGACGAAGCATTATTCTATCTTTTGTTTCGAAATTAGAGGGCGTGAGATAGGTGGCCAGTTTATCGCCCAGGAAATAGATGCTGCCAAATATCATGATGAAAAGCAAAAACATCTCAAGGGCTATGAAAGCATTTTTCCTTTTCTGATTCCATATCTGTTTGAAAATAGTGGACATCATATTGCACCTCCTTTCAGTACCCTTGCTGGTTCGGTGCGGCTGATTCTGATGGCCGGCAGCAAACCGGATAAAAGACTTAAAATAAACACAGAACCCAGTGTGATGAGAAAAGGAAGAATGGAAAAAGTAATGTCAATAAAGTTGGCCTGCTCTTCCCATGCGCCCCGGAAGAGCAATTGAGAAAAGGTGTTGGTCACCACCATGGTCATGATCAGACCTATGATGCCTCCAATAAGTGTTATCAGCATATTTTCGCTCATGAGTTGTTTGATGATGGTTTGATTGGTTGCACCAAAAGCTTTTCGTAATCCTATTTCGCGGGCACGTTCGGAGATCCAGGTGAGGTTGATGGCAATGAGATTAAGTGCAGGCACCATGATTACCCCTACAATACGCAGGAATATCTGGAGCCACGAAGAAGCAAATCCCACATCACCCGAATCCTGCCATCCTCTGAAATAGTCTTCAAAAGAGGTGTCGGGGCCAGGTATGATAAGCTCCTGGGTTTTGGGAAGGGTAAGCGCAAGATTGCTGATGGTGGTTTTTACCTCCTGTTTAATCTTTGGTATGTCTTTTTTGTCTTTTCCCATAAGCATCACTATATATTCACCCAGATAAGGTTTAGCACTGCTCCGTGTATTCTGGGTATAAGGAATCCAGAGATCGCCAAAAGAGTACCTTCGTAAGGAGGATACATCGCCCACTACACCTATAACCTGAAAAGGTTTTCCCAGGATTTCAAGGGTTCTTCCCACCGCCTCTACTTCTCCAAACTGCTTCTGCGCGATGGAATGCGACAACACAACTACCTCAGCACCCTGCTCTACTTCATCCTGGGAGAAGGGGCGACCCGAGAGGAAATTGAAGCGGTTGATCTGCCAGAATTGCGTATCGGTGTATACCAGACTGCATTCTACGACACCGCTGGCGGAAACAAAATTCCAGCTGGCGGAGGTCGCTTGCGAGATGGCCTCAGGAAGGGTTAGCTCCCCGCGAAGATGTTCAACCAGGTCTGACCCCAGAAGACTGTTGTGTATACCGCTGCCACTCTCATCTGAATGTTTTATAGTACCTCTTTTGAGGAAAAGGGTGCGGTCGAGATTTAGTTCAGGCTCGCCGGGTGCGATCACCATCTCGTATTGCATGCTCATAATCAGTACAATCATGACTGTAACAGAGATGGCCAGAATGCTAAGGGTTGAAAAGAAAGGATTGCTCCTAAGCATTTGCAGCGCCATTTTAAAGTATTGTGTTTTCATGGTCTGTTGCTTTATAAATTAGGAAACCTGTCTTCCATCAAAAAACCTTATGATGCGTTCCGTTTGCCTGGCGAGGGTTTCATCATGAGTAACCATAAGGATGGTGGTCTTCTTCTGGCTGTTTAAATCCCTGAGTATGCTCATGATGTCTTCCCCGTTTTTGCTGTCGAGGTTGCCCGTAGGCTCGTCGGCAAGCAGCAATCCCGGCTGGCCCACAATAGCTCGTGCTATGGCCACACGTTGTGATTGTCCTCCCGACAATTCGGATGGGAAGTGCCTGGTGCGATGCGACAATCCCACCAATGAAAGGGCTTCCATGGCGCGTTTCTTTCTTTCGGCACCCGACATAGGCCTGTAGAGCAAAGGCATCATGACATTATCAAGCACATTCAAAGCGCTGATCAGATGAAAGCTTTGAAAGATGAAGCCGATGTTCTTATTCCTGATGTGTGCGGCCTGCTTATCGGAGAAATGCGTGGTAGACTGATCCTGAAACTCAATATTCCCCTTGCTGGGTTTGTCCAGCAGGCCTATGATGTTAAGCAGCGTGCTTTTGCCACACCCTGAAGGTCCCATTACCGACACAAATTCTCCCTGGCTGATTTCCAGGTTTACGTTTTCAAGAGCCACCGTCTCCAGGGTCTTGGTGTGATAGACTTTTTGTACTTCTTTTAGTTTGATCATAATAAGTATAGTATTTAATGCTGTGTTTACTTATCTTGCAGGACAAAGAGCTTAAGCTATTCCTTAACGCCTATCTTGCCAACTTTCATAAAATTGCTCATATCGGAAGTGATTACCTTTTCTCCCTTGCTGAGACCCTTAATGACCTCAATGTGTGTAAAGCTGGTTCCGCCCAGTGTGACGTTTCTTTTATAGGCAGCTCCATCAGAGAGCACAAACATATCATACTTGCCGGGGCCTTTGTAAAACTCACCCACTTTGATCATCAGGGTGTTTTCAACCGCTTGCGATACCACCCGAATGTTGGTGCGCATATTGGGTCGCAGGCCGGGATGCGATGCTTCGTCGAGCAATATGCCGAAA
>JBEPXC010000295.1:0-4468 GCA_041642035.1 Sphingobacteriia bacterium | reverse complement strand
GTAACAACTACAATTTTGATAAGTTAGCCCAATTTGCAGAAGCCTCAGATATTGAACTTACTTTTTTATTCGATCCAGCATTGGCTACCCAAAAAGCGTATGGACAATACGGAGGATTATTATACAATCACGTAAACGACAACACATTTTATGCTGATGTAAGAGATCTCAATACCACCGCCCAGAGAATTCTCAACAAGCTTAAGAGCAAAAACTCACCGGGCTTTCTCCTTGCAGGTTATCAGCGTCTAAGGCAGGATGGCATTGCTATAGGGCCTAACAATAAAGCCGATATCACACTGGCTTTGCTGCGAAACCTTATGGATATAATATTGGCCGATCCTGAAATTGGAGATCAGATCGAATTTGTAACGCCCGAGCAATTTACCTGGCTTCTTCAAAAAAGTATTCTCACCGCTTCCGTTGATCAACACAACAGCAAAACGGAATCTGCCTTGTCCGCGTATACCAAATCTGCCGGTACCCTACAATTGGATCTTACCATTGCCAGCCCGGAAAATCTTACGATCAGCATTTATGATTTGTCAGGAAAACTTCTTCACCGCCAGTCGTCGATGTTTTCAGCAGGCAGAACGAGTCACTTCATTTCCATAGAAGGCTTTGCAAAAGGTATTTATCTGTTGAATGTATCTGGGGGCAATAAGCTGTTAAACACCAAATTCGTCTATTAATACCTGTATCAGCAGTTTTTTAAGCCGCTTTTCTTGGGTTGTTATTTCGCGAATAAAGGTTAATTTTGCCGTTTATTAATCAGATGATCAGATTTACATCAAAGACGCAACGTTTATGTTAAACATCATTATGTTTGGCCCTCCTGGGGCAGGGAAAGGTACCCAATCCGAAAAGCTGATGTCAGAATTCAACCTTACCTATATCAGTACCGGTGAACTCTTACGCAAAGAGATCAAGGAAGGTACCGAAATAGGCATTAAAGTTAAAGAACAGATTGAAGGCGGTGGACTGGCTGATGATGAAACTATTGTAAAACTTATCAACAAAGCCATTCAGAATCACGAATCCAGCGAAGGCTTTCTCTTCGATGGTTTCCCACGAACCTATGTACAGGCCTATATTCTCGACGGACTCTTTACCCGTCTGCAACATAAAATTACCCGCATTTTTATCCTTGAGCTGTCGGACGAAGATGCCAAACACAGGCTTTTGCAAAGAGCCAAAGAGCAGGACCGCAAGGACGATAATGAAATCGTGATCAAAAAGCGATTGCAGGAATATCATCAGAAAACACTGCCTTTGCTGGAGTTCTATCAGAATACCGGTCTGCTGACACGCATCGATGCTTCAGGTACTTCCGATGATATTTTCGCCCGTATTAAGCATTATATTAATGAAGACATCAGGAAAAAATCCATTAACGTGGTGATGTTTGGACACCCCGGCGCAGGTATGACTACACAGGCTAATAAACTTGCCGAAGAGCTCAACCTCACCTGTATCTCCACGCGCGAGTTGTTGCAGAAAGAAGTTAAGGAACAAACCTCACTGGGAAAACTTATTCAACCCTATATGGAAAAAGGCTTGTTATTACCTGATGAAATTGTTATCCGCCTAATAGAAAAAGCCCTGCTGGAGACCAATGGCAATGGCAGAGGGTATATTTTTAAAGGATATCCGCGTACACTTGTCCAGGCATATATTCTCGATGGCATTCTCAAAAAGAAAGGCCAGTCTATTACCTGCGTCATAAACCTCAGGGTGAATTATATAGAACTGATGAAGAGACTTGATGAAAGAAGCCGCACGGAGCGTAAAATGCCCTACGACAGCACGGCAACTTCTATCGTTGCCCGGCTCGAAGAACATGAAATACACAGCCGGGGGGTGCTGGAATATTATCGCGAACATAATCAGGTGATTGATACCGACGGGGTGGGCGATATTGATGAAGTATATCAACGTATTCTTGAACCCGTTGTAAAGGCAAGCAGAAGTTTGCGATAGAAATCTATCAAAAACTTTATTGATCAGGCTTGATTATTTTATCAGCATTTATGCAATTTACCTAATAAGCAAACAATGGATTATCAAATACTTATTCAATGGATTGGCTATATGGGATCGGTAATCATAGCCATTTCCCTAATGATGAGTTCGATTGTGAAGCTCAGGTGGTATAACCTTTTGGGAGCTTCTATTTTCTCGGCTTATGGTTTTATTATTGGAGCCATGCCCGTGGCTTTTTTAAATCTTTTCATTTCTCTTATCAACATATACTACCTGTATAAAATATACAATCAAAAGGATTTTTTGAAATTGCTGCATATCCGCACGGAGAATAAGTATCTTGATTTTTTTATTGATTATTATCAACAAGACATCAATACGTTTTTTCCCGGCTTTTATGAAAGCTTCAAAAACAGTGTTTTTGACCACAAAAAATACCTGTGTTTCCTGGTCATCAGAAATGCTGCTGTAGCAGGCATTTTTATAGGCAAGAAAATAAGTGAAACAGAACTGTTTGTAGAAATAGACTTTGCCATTCCTGAATACAGAGACCTTAAAACGGGTAAGTATATTTATATGCAGAACCAGCAGTATTTTGAGAACCAGGGCATTTTTAAATTTAGCGCTGACCCCAGGAGCGTGAAACATTATAACTACCTGAAAAAGATGGGTTTTGCCGAAGAAACCCGGGACGATAAGGTTTATTTAACCAAAAGCATACAATGAGCGTATTGCTGAAGTAAAGGCTCCCATTTCAGGTAGAATCACCCATAAAACTTCAAGCTAGAATGGTTAATTTTGTTGGCTAATGCGGCCTGTCCAATGAATCTGTTTGCAGTGCCAGGAAGATTGCCAACCTGGTTGAAAATTAACAGTAACGCCGGTGTATATGCAAAACCCGGATGGGCATGCCGGAAAAAAGCAGTCTGCAAGCGTAAATTCGCTCGCGTATAAGAATAAGTATATGAAGATATCCCCTGTATTTTTTTTATTATTTTCCGTTATTTTTATCCTGGCATCTTCATGCAGCTCCAAATTCAACAACGATGATGCATCTGATCTTAAAGCTGACCAATCTCCGGGTAGGATCATTGTATTGGATAGTTTTGCTCAGCCGAAATCCTACAAAGTTAATCAGGGTATTGCTACCCCAGCTATTGTAGTAGAAACAATTGAGGATATAAAGACTGAAATCCAGGGAATAAAACCTCATATAGTTCCTGTAGAAGCCCCTCAAAAAAGAACCCCTGGTAAAGGGCAGTATCTACTGCCCGAAAAAATCGAAGCCTCGCCTGTCATTTGGAAAACTGTTCCTTCGGAAGTGGTGCAGTTAAAAGAACCCATCAGCAGAGATAAGAACCCTTATAGCTTTATATCGCATGGTAAACCACAAGGTCTTTCGCATGATGACATCGTAAATTTTCATGAAGACCATCAGGGAAATATGTGGATTGGATCATACGGTGGCGGTATTATGCGTTTCGATGGAAACAACATTACCCATTATAATAAAACACCAGGAGGTGAAATCCCCGAAACCTCCCAGATCATAGAAGATCAGGATCATAATATATGGGTTGCCACCACGAAAGGACTATATAGGTTTGATGGTTTTAATACCTTTTTTTACAATGCCACCGATGGCGGTTTACTTCACGATGCCCTGTATTCCTTACAAATTGATGTTAGCGGTAATCTGTGGATGTCGTATTGGAATGGGGGGATTTCAATGTTTGATGGACGATGGTTTCATCATTTTTCTACCCAGCAGGGTCTATCTATAGAAACCGCCCAAATCCTACAAAGCGATCTAGCCGGAAACATATGGGTATCCTCATTGGAGGATGGGCTTTTTTTGTATAAGGACGGCTCTTTTTGGGTTTATCCCATAGCGGAATTATCCGAAAATCATCCCATGATTGACATCATGGTTGATAATGATAATCATGTATGGTTCAGTTTATATGATATAGGGGTAATAAAATTTGATGGAGAAACCTACTGGTATTATACCCGGGATAAGGGCTTCCCCTCCGGCATTGTTACGGCAATGATACAAGATGACAAAGATAGATTTTGGTTCAGCACCTGGGGAGAAGGACTTATTCTTTGGGAGGGAAATAGCTTTAAACATTTCCGAAAAGAACATGGGTTGGCCTCTGAGCTGATTACCGATATTTATCATGATAAAAACGGCATTGTATGGATTGGATATTCGGGCGGCATTGCCCGCTACTTTGGCGATGTTTTCCATCACTATCCCATACAACATGAATTCGATCGGCAGATTTCTGCCATCGCCAAAGACAAAGAGGGAAAAATATGGCTTTCCGCCGATGAGGGAGGCATAATGAGTTTCGATGGTGATATGTTCACTCAATATGCCTCAACCACAAATCCTGAGATTTACATGCATGGATTTATAGCTGATTCCAACGGGGATTTGTGGCTTACTATTGATGAAAAAGGAATCTATCGCTTTGAC
>JBEPXC010000294.1:0-4476 GCA_041642035.1 Sphingobacteriia bacterium | reverse complement strand
AAAATTTTTCAGATAGTAAATCCCGGAAACCGTTAAAAACAAGGCAATGAATATCAGGCCCAGGATTAAAACCACAGGTAATTTTCGGCGGTAGGCTTTTTGTGTTTTCAGATGATGCTTCACTAAGACTTAATAAAAAAATTAAGTGTTATAGGGGCTCGGCTTTCAATCATGCTCCCTACAAAAAGGTATAAACAATCAATTCTACTAGTGTTTTCAAGGACAAGATACCCAAATAACTGACAAATATAACTATTAATTTATGCAAAAAGCACATGGCAACACACTTAAGGAGCCTACAATCTTGCCTCTGTAGAATATTAAAGCTGAAACAAATCAATTGACAGTTGTAATAGCCTAAAAGGACTATTATAGTTTTCATTTTTTTTGCACAATTTGTCAGTACAAACGCCTAATTAGCTGAAACCACCTGTCATAAACATTTTTCCGGCATGCCCTATCGCTTATGCAAACCCGTGCAGCCAATATCGCACACACGTAGGGTAGATGCCCTATACCCCCATGGCAGATCAGGAAACCCCTACAAGGCAGACTCTACAGACCAGCATGACAGATACGGTGATATACCTGATTCAGACCAAGTCCATACTTAAACCGTATTTAAACCGTAAATTTACGGTTTAAATACGGTTTAAGTATGAACTTGATGCGGCAACAATTCTTTGTTGACAGGACTGTTTCTTGTAAACAGCATTGTAAGTGATAATAAGTTAGCAGGCATTTGTAAAGGAATGTGATCTTCTTTACCAAAAAACAAATAGATATAATATTTAATCGTAATTTTGTCGTAAATCAATAATTACAAATATGGCCAACAAAATAATGGATCCTATCGGCAGACTGATGGGATTAAGATACAAATCTCATCCCTGGCATGGAGTGGATATAGGTGTAAATGCCCCCGATGAGTTTACCTGCTTCGTAGAAATGGTAAATACCGATACGGTGAAATATGAGGTAGATAAGGTTAGCGGATATTTAAAAATCGATCGCCCCCAAAAATATTCCAATGTACTTCCGGCCATGTATGGCTTTATTCCACAAACCCTGTGTGCACGACGCACAGCAGAATACGCCAATGAGAAAACCGGACGAACCGATCTGATTGGTGATGGAGATCCTCTTGATGTGTGCATCCTGACGGAGAAGTCGATTTCACATGGCGACATACTGGTAGAGGCGATTCCCATTGGAGGTTTTCGCATGTTAGATCATAATCAGGCTGACGATAAGATTATCTGCGTGCTCAAAGACGATGCCGTATATGGCGCTATGAAAGACATCAGCGAATGCCCTGATCCGGTTGTTGAAAGGCTCAAGCACTATTTTCTCACCTATAAGGATTTGCCTAATACCAAGCAGGATGTTGAAATAACACACACCTACGATTCTACGGAGGCTAAAGAAGTCATCAGCAGAACCATTGAGGATTACCGGGTAAAATTCGAAAACCTGGACAATCTGCTTTCAACGGTATAATTGAGCAGGCTATCCTACATTGGCAATTAGCCTGAATATCTTTCCGGGCAGGTTACTCACGACCCCTTTAAACTCGAGGTTGAGTAACAACGAAGAGGCCATACTGAAGGTTAACCCTGAGCGTTGGATGAGCAAATCAAAAGATGCTTCTCCGCTTTCTTTGAGTATTTCAACAATGGCTTTTTCCTGATCATCGAGCTCAATAAACATTTGATGCTGGATATTTCTCTTGCTCTTTTTAGTTTCTTCCTCCCATCCCATAATGTACTCTATATCGGCAGCACTTTCGACCAGATTGGCCTTTAAGTTTTTGATAAGGCGGTTGCAGCCCTGGCTATACCTATCGGATGTGCGCCCGGGTAAAGCAAAAACATCGCGATTGTAGGAGTTGGCAATGTTGGCTGTAATGAGAGCCCCTCCGGTAATGGCGGCCTCAATCACAATCAGTGCATCAACCATACCGGCAATGATACGGTTTCTTTTGGGAAAATTCTCCCGCTCAGGGGTGGTATTGCTGGTAAAATCGGTTAATAACCCCCCATTTTGCTTTAACATGCGCTCGGCCAAAGGCTTATTAAGGGTTGGATACAGTCGATCCAAACCATGACCCAGCACTCCCACGGTTTGCAAATCATTATCCAGGGCTGCTTTATGTGCCCTGGCATCAACCCCATAGGCAAGACCACTTACAATCAAAGGATTATACTTCTTCAATCCTTCAATAATATCCACACATTTTTGCCTGCCGTATTCGGTAATATTGCGTGTACCCACAACGGCCACTACTTTTTCATTATCCAATGGGGCAGAACCTTTATAAAAGAGCAAAATGGGTCCATCCTCGCAATGCAAAAGCCGTTTGGGATAGCCAGGGTCGGTATAAAACAGGGGGGTTATGTTGTATTTTTGAATAAAGGTCATCTCCTTCGCGGCCAACTCAAAGATATCATGACGGGCAACAGCCGAGGCAACCGTTTCACCAATGCCTGGTATCTTCAACAATGCGGCTTTTTTTTCTTTAAAAACGCCTTCTACTCCCCCGCAATAGGCTATGAGTTTTTTGGCCGTAATACCTCCTACTTTAGGAAGCATGGTCAGGGCAATCTGATATTTGAGAAGATCGTGCATGATATAATGAGACAAATGGTTAATATCCCGTATAGGTGGTCAGGGCCCGCTCTCCATAGCCAATCAGAAAATCATGATGGATGAAAAATACCGCTGCAATATACAATGAATTCTTATACTAAAAAAGTATTTTTTATGCCCTACCTGCTGATATGTTCTCTTACCGTGCAAGATATAGCTTCGCATCCCTAAGCAGGTTTTTATCTTATCCATTATTGCTTAACCCAACCTAGTGAGCTGAAATCTCTGTACTATTATGCAGAAGGATTTAGGTTAGGGTTTAATTCCCGAAAATATGCTTAGATTTGGAGTTTACAATAAACACAACTCACGCAAAGCAGGAATATGAAACCCTAAACAGCAGGTATGTCGCATAAATTTCATGTACTTGTATCGCCCCTCAACTGGGGATTGGGACATGCCAGCCGCATGATTCCTCTTATAGAATGCCTGCTTGATCTTGGATGTAAAATAACCATAGCAGCTTGTGGAGGACCTTTACAAATGCTTCAGGATGAGTTTAGCCGTCGTGTAGATTTCATTGATTTCCCCGTTGCTAATATAAGATACTCTGGAGGTAAATCCCAGACCTTAAAACTTGCGGGACAAATTCCGTTTTTACTGCTGAACCACTGGCGTGAAAGGCGCTTTGCCCCAAGAGTTGCATCTGCAATTACAGTCGACATGATTATATCGGACAACCGATACGGATTTAAATCATCCTTCACCTATTCGGTCTTTGTCACCCACCAGTTATGGGTTAAGTTACCCCAGAGTATTTCATGGATGGAGAAAAGTGTTAATTCCCTGCTGCATAAAAAAATAAGAGGATTTGACAGCTGTCTGGTTCCGGATAACCCATCAGCACCCGGACTGTCAGGAGAATTATCTCATGCAACAACTTTAGACCTCGTGAAGTATATAGGTCCAGTAAGCAGGTTTCAAAAATTCTCCTCAAGCCAAAACAAGAAGCCATTTGCTGAATTATTTAATAATTTTATCCTTGTCCTGCTTTCAGGTCCCGAACCGCAGCGTATTATCCTGGAGAAATTGCTCGAAAAAGAGCTGGAAGGGGTTGATTGCATCTGGTTTAAAGGAATTCCGGGAAAAAAGCAACCCACAAAAAGAGGAACTCACTGGGTTTTTGATCATGCCGATAGCCATATAATGGCCTGGGCCATAGAAAACAGCAGATTGGTGGTAAGCCGTTCGGGCTACTCTACCGTTATGGATCTGTCAGTATATGGAAAAAAGTGTGTATTTATTCCCACCCCCGGGCAAACGGAACAGGAGTATTTGGCCCAACACCTGCAATCGCAAGGCTATGTTACCTTTCTTGCGCAAGAACAAATACCCAATTTGAAAAAAGCAATATTGCAGGCCGAAAAACAGCAAGGGCTTCCTAAAATGCAGCCATCTCAACAATTAAGAGAAATATTAACGGATCTTATTGCACAGGCAAAAGAGAAAAGAGGCACCAGGAAGGGATAATTATAGTATACCTAAATCATCGGCGGTAAAGGACAAGGGAAGCAAGTCCTGCACTTTATCGATGATCAAAATTTTACCGGATACCCCACTAAGCAACATTCTTATAGGCTCTTTCTGCTTAGCTTCGTATTCGAGCAACACCTGCCTGCACGACCCGCAAGGGGAGACGGGATAATCCATAAGATGATGTTTTGTTTTTGCGCTAACGGCAATGGTTTTAATTTTCACCCCCGGATGGTTAGCAGAAGCTGCAAATATAGCCACTCTTTCGGCGCACAAGCCGCTGGGATAGGCTGCATTTTCCTGATTACTCCCCTTAATAATCTCGCCATTTTCGAGTTGAATAACCGCTCCCAC
>JBEPXC010000293.1:0-4565 GCA_041642035.1 Sphingobacteriia bacterium | reverse complement strand
GCACCCTGGGTGATAATTAAGGGTTTTTGTTGTAGTTCTTTTATTTTCCGTAGTGAAGGCAGATCGCTTCCTCCGAAAATGATTTCCATATCCTCATTACTGGCTTTCACGATGCTGGCCAACGCCATGTTCTCCAAAATGTAGGGGCGGAGTTTCTCCAGTTCATGGGCATGAGGTCGTCTGAAATTTGGATCATATACGGTCAGGGCTCCACCATCGCGTGCTGCTTTGACAATACTCAGCACGGTTTCTCTTATTGCCGGGTCAATACCAAAAAAGGAACCAAACAAGAATATATCGTCGGGGCCAAAAGCAGGTATCTGCTGTTGGAGTCGTTTTGGTGGGTAGGGCTTATAAAAATCATAGGTAGCATCTCCTTTTTGATTTAAAAAGGCAAGTGCAATGGGTGTCTTTCCTTCTTTATACCGATGGATTAAGCTGGTGCGAACATTGTTTTTTTCCAGGAAATCCGAAATAAACCTGCCTCCCTGATCCTGTCCCAATTCTGATAAAAGAATGGTTTCAACTCCTGCTCTCCCAAGCGATACTGAACTATTGAGCATGGAACCCCCGGGTCGTGCAGCCTGCACATCCCCATTTTTAAAAATGATGTCTATCAGACTTTCTCCTATTGCATATACTTTTCTCATGATACGATCATTGATGGCTACATTATTTTTGAAATCAAAATTGTATAAAAGTAGCTCTGTTTTTACAAGATACCTACAGATGCTGAAGGTTGCAAATTTAGTTTATTCCATTGGAACTTATCTCTTTCAGATTTTGCTGGTAAGGATTTAGCAAATCAGTTTTACTGCTGCAGCATATTAAAGATGGAAATTTACTATAGGGTTAATGAAGCCGATACGGTAATCCTGTTCAGGCTATTGCTTGTATAAGAATTTGGACCGAAATCTAAATTGGTGTTTAGGATAAGAGTATCTTTACCCTTTCAACCAAATTACATATGCATATAGCATAAGCAAGGAAGCTCCTGGGTATTAAAAAAGAATCTGGATTCTTTTATTTCTGCTTATTAAGAAATTCGGTATCCATGCCTCACTTTTCTGATCAAAACCTGCAAATGACAATAAAAATTTAAATTAGTATGAATAGAGTGAAATTGTTTTTATTTATTGCTTTGTTTTCGCTATCGCAATTGATGGCCGTTTCCAATCCTAATCTGTCGGACCGATTGCGTAATCATGTGAGTGTTTTGGCCTCCGACTCCTTAAAAGGCCGGGGATTGGGTACCGAGGGTGCCGAGAAGGCAAGGGCATACATTATCCGGCAATTTAAATCAGTCGGAATCAAACCCCTGGATGGATCAACCACGGGTTATCTTCAGCCATTTACCTTCAGGCAGTCGCTGGCCTGGATTCAGGGGAGCAATGTGGTGGGTATCATTGAAGGGACGGATCCAACATTGAAAAACGAGTACATTCTCATTGGTGCACATTATGATCATTTAGGCTATGAATTAATCGATGGTCAGGAAGAAATATATCCGGGAGCCGATGATAATGCCTCGGGTGTAGCTTCTATTATCGAAATCGGAAGATATTTTTCTAAGCATCCTGAAAATCTCAAAAGAAGTCTCTTGGTGGTGGCCTTTGATGGGGAAGAAAGTGGGTTGCTTGGATCTGATCATTTTGTAAATTTCAGTCCAGTTCCGATTCAGGATATAAAGCTTATGTTCAGTCTCGATATGGTGGGGATGCTCAGTGAGAATAAAGGTCTTATCCTCAAAGGGATGGGCATTATGGAAGATGGTGCGGAGCTAGCAAAGGAAATAGTAGAAAAATATAGCTTCAGCCTAAAGAATACCGGCGATCGATATGAGAAACGCACCGACACAGCGCCGTTTGCAAAAAAAGGCATACCTTCTGTACATGTTTTTACCGGTACCAATTCACCTTATCACAAACCCGAAGATCAATATCAACTGCTCGATTACGATGGTATGGCCGAGATAAATCTCTACATGGTTGATTTGATAGGACAACTCTCTGCCCTTGAAGATATTTCTGCCCGGTCTTCTTTTACATCATCTGTGTTGGCGCAATCATCAGTAAAGGAAAATGCCTTATCAACAGGTTTTTCCGTTTACATGGGTTCCGGATTTCACCGGTATGAGGATGCCTTTTTTCGGGCAAATCCATTGTTCTCTGTGGCGGGTGGATTTTTCCTACAGTTACCTGTGGGTAAATTCCTGACCCTGCAACAGGAAGTATTATACGATTTGAACAGGAGTAAAATGGAGGGGGGAGACTTTAATCGTCATTCTATTACCCTCCCTTTTAATATTCAATACGGGACACCCCGTATCAGCGATGGGAATATTCGGTTATTTTCATTTGCGGGGCCCTACTTCAGGTATTCCTTTGGGGGCAAAGCAGCCTCAGAGAATCTCAGTTTTGATATTTATCAGCAACAGGAGTGGGGTTACACGGTTGGCGTTGGTGTAGATCTCTTTATGATATCCCTAGCCTATAGCAATCGTATTGCTTTAACAGATTTACTCATCAGCGATCAGCATACCATCTATAATACAAATAATTATTTTAGCCTGTCGTACAGGTTTTGAGGGGAGTTTAACGTTTAGCGTATGAAGCAGACAAGGCCTGCCCTGTCCGTACATTGGAAATATGGGGTTGCATTCCGGGTTGAAGGTTGAGCAGGGACAGGGCCTGTCCGTAAGGGTTTTAGGCGAACATTTCCCTTACTGTTTTCAAGGCTTCAATTAGTGAATCAATTTCGCTTTTCGAATTGTAAATGGCCATAGATATTCTCACCGTTCCGGGTACTCCGAAATAGTCCATGACCGGTTGGGCGCAATGATGTCCGGTACGCACGGCAATGCCCAGTTTGTCCAGTATTGTACCTGTATCATAAGGGTGAATGTCGTTAAAAACAAAAGAAATAACCGAGGTTTTGTCGGGTGCTGTTCCAATTAATCTGATATTGTCAAGTGTCAACAGTTGATTGGTGGCATATTTTAAAAGTTTATTTTCATGGGCAGCAATTTCATCGAGTCTAAGGTAGGAAACAAATCTTATCGCGGCCTCCATACCCAACACATCACCTACATTGGGGGTCCCGGCTTCAAATTTAAACGGGAGATCGTTATAGGTGGTTTTCTCAAATCGCACCTCTTTTATCATCTCGCCACCACCCTGATAGGGAGGCATCTGATTCAACCAGTCTTCTTTTCCGTATAAAGCGCCAACGCCCATAGGTCCGTAAAGTTTGTGGCCGGAAAACGCATAAAAATCACAATCCAGATCCTGTACATCTACCTTGATGTGCGATAGTGCTTGCGCGCCATCAATAAGCACCGCTGCATCTTTTTCATGGGCCAGGCGGATAATCTCCTTAACAGGATTAATGGTGCCCAGAGAATTGCTCACATGCGCCACAGCCACCAAGCGGGTTTTGGGTCCAAGCATTTCACGATAGGCCTCCATGTCAAGCACTCCACGCTCATCAATAGGAATAACCTTTAATATTGCGCCATAATCTTCGCAGGCAATCTGCCAGGGAACGATGTTGGAATGATGCTCCATGGCTGAAATGATAATTTCATCTCCTTTTTTTACAAATTTCTTGAAAAAAGAATGGGCCACCAGATTTATAGCCTCGGTAGTACCCCGGGTAAATATGATTTCATGAACAAATGCAGCATTTATAAACATTTGCACGGTATTGCGTGCATCTTCGTAAGCTTCAGTAGCTTTTTGACTTAGATAATGAGCTCCACGATGGATATTGCTGTTTTCGCGCGTATAATACTGCAAAATTCTTTCAATTACCGCCTTGGGTTTCTGTGTTGTGGCGGCATTATCGAAATAGATTAACGGGCGATTGTTAATCTCTTGTTGTAATGCCGGAAACTCCCGACGTAATTGCTCTGTGTTGAAAGGCATCTTTTTAAAGTTTGCTTACGTCAATATTAAAAACAGTAGGTTCTTTACTGTTACAGTGCAAAACACACTGATCACAAATTGATAACTCACCTTTAAGTCGTTTTTCTACCAGCTGATCGATTCTATCTCTTAATGGTTCTATGGAAATACGGCGGATAACCTCCCCTGCAAATGCATAGAGTAACAACATGCGTGCCGACCGTTCACTAAGGCCACGGGTACGAAGGTAAAAAAGTGCCTCAGGGTCTAGCTGACCTACTGTTGCACCATGGCTACACTTTACATCATCGGCATAAATTTCCAGTTGAGGCTGTGTATTGGCCTTGGCATCATCGGTAAGTAAGATGTTTTTATTGTTTTGATAGGCAAGGGTTCTTTGCGCATCACGACGCACCATTATCTTTCCGTTGAATACTGCGGTTGCTTCATCATCGAGGATGCCTTTATACAGTTGTTCACTCCAGCAATCAGGTGCTGCGTGATCAACAAAAAGCTGATTGTCTACGTGTTGGTTGCTGTCTACCAGGTAAAGGCCATTCAGCTGGGCTCTCGCTTCAGATTCTTCCAGCAAAACATTAATGATGTTTTTGGTAAAGCCACCATTAAGAATCAAGGCGTGAGAGCTCAGGCTGCTCTTTC
>JBEPXC010000292.1:0-4572 GCA_041642035.1 Sphingobacteriia bacterium | reverse complement strand
CAAAAGACTCAGCGAAAGCAAATATGAAAACACACAAAGAAATACAAAGTTTCATCAGGAAATAATTTATTTAAGTAATTGGTCTGATGGAACTTGCATGAAGTAGCATTTTCATTTCCTTTTGAGTGCTCAGTGCTCATGCAAGTTTCATTCGAATATACTTGATTTAAGTTGTTGAATGGAACCCACTTACATCATATTCATTCTTTTGTGAACGCGCAGTGCTCATGTGGGTTTCATATAAAAAAACAATAGGTTTTTTTGCTGCTAAAAATCATTGAAGAAGAATTGTTTCCGGCTTTTGGCCGGAAACAATTCTCATGGAATCAGGGAACAATTATTTTGATTTGAATGCTTATCAGATGCCGTTTAGGGCACAAAAACCTTCATGGCAGCAGGGACTGAACCGTTCAGCCGAATAATATAGATACCTTTTTTCAAAGAGGAAACATCAATACCTGAATCAGCAGCCTGCAAACTACCAGATAGAACAGCTTGTCCGGTGATAGAATACAAGCTGTAAGATGAATAGTCTTCTGCACCGGATATATATACACGCTGATTTCTGACAAAATGAGTCAATTCTGTTGCATCAAAAACGGGAACCGACGTAGTGGCAGGCAGGATATCATTCCAGGAGTACCCAACACGAATATCATCAATAATGTACTGGGGAACACCTCCCTCAGCAGGAGCCCTCAGGTAAAGAGAATGAGCGCCGCCAAAAACGGCAGTGTTGCCCCATCTTCTTATATCAGACTGATTAGGATCACTATGCTGCAAGGTGAAGGTTTCAGGCTCTGTTTCGCCGATTGCAGGATCGATGTACAAGGTCATCACATCGTCAAAATTTCCTTCTTCCTCCTCTTTGCTTTCACCCACAACATCACCAATTTCATATTTGACTACAAAAAGATGCGTCTGATCCGGTGCAAGAAAGGGACCTTCAGTAGCCCATTCGGTATTTCCTCCGGCTAATTTGTTAATACCAATCATAAAATCGCCTGTAACGAAATCCTTTTGTGCAAAGATGCGCGCTCCCCAGTTATAGTCGCTTGGCCCGGGGTTTAGTTTTACAGCCATCATGAATTCGCTGCCATCTGCTTCACTTTCCTGGAAATTCACCAGAAAAGCCAGGTAAAAAGTTTCATTTTCGGTAAAAAGACTATCAAGAGGCTTAAAAACGCCTCCACCTTGTATTCCGTTATAGTACAGGGCATTGCCAATGCCATCTGAATATCCTTCATACGTAAGCGGGGCATTCGTCATGGTAAAAGTTTCTATAGCTGCATTGTCATTTTTGTAGGTTGTCCAGCCGGTAAGATCATCAAAATTGGCTTCACCGGCTACGGGATTAAGGATTAAAGGTCTTTCAGCAGGGTAATCGAATTCTTCAATAAATACACGCTGCGCCTGTAGGTTTACTGTTGCAAAAAGGGCAACAAGAAACAGAATGGTAAAAGTCTTGTTTTTCATAATAAAAAATTTTTAAAGTGAGAATTTGGTTGATTATAATAGAATGGTCGTTCTATTCAGCTTGAATGGATATTATTGTGGTATCCCGGGATAATTAATATCCCGGGTTTTGTGGAAAACTGCCCATGGCATCGATCTGATCCTGGGGTATAGGCCAGTTTACATGGAATGGCTGCACGTTGAATCTAACCAGAATGTCGTTATCCGAACCATTAAAATCAAAGTAGTAATCCGGATTAGGTCCAAAGGCGGCATCGCGTCCGTCTGCAATGCCATAACTGGCCGCATCGTATGGTGAAGAACCACCAGGATACTTGGTGAAATCGCCTGAATAGCTCCTAAGCTGCTGATACCAGATGCCGGTCCTTTTCAAAAAATCCCATCTTCTGCCTTCGAAGGCAAGTTCTCTGGCATGTTCATCACGTATCATTTCAAAAGTAATGGGGGCCGTTTCTTCAGGATTTCCTGCGCGCGTCCAGGTCATGTTATAATACATGCGTGCTTTGGACTGATCGCCCAGATGCATATAGGCTTCAGCACCCAGCAGATAAGTTTCTGCCAGTCTATATATCATGATGTCTTTAAAGCTGGCGTAAGGTCCGTCAGTATCCAAAGGTTTTGACCATATATCGGCTTGTTTTAATGATGATGGCAAAATCCTACGTCTGTCCATCTTAACGCGCGTGGCCATAAACACATCTCTTCCGACAATGGTATCTCCGATGCTTACGGTATAGGGTTCATCAGAAAAATTTGTGGTGGTGAAAAATGGTATACCCGTATCAGGATCGGTAACTTCAGCTGCAACCGGAATAGTAATCAACAGATTGGAGTTCTGGTAAGTATAATAACGCTTGTAGTAGGCATTAAGTCTTCTGTCATCAGATGGATAGAGTGACATCAGGTAGCTGTTTGGCAATGCAAGTCCCCATTGCCTGCCCAAATTTTCAGTATTGTAGTTCAGAGTAGTTGCTCCCGAAACCTGATGTGTCAATGCTTCTTCCGAAATAACATTTACATTCTGAGACCCTACACGATGGCCACGTCCACCGCCCCGTTCATTTGAAAACTTCATGGTCCAGATGGTTTCAGATGAGGAAAGGTCTGATTTGTTGAAGATCTGGGAAGGATCAGATACAAGGCTTAAGTTATGGGCAGCATTATTGTGAATAGAATCAACGTTGGCAGCAACCCTTGGCCAGTCTTTTGCCCATGCTGCTACCAGTGCCATAAGATGGTGAGCAGTAGCTTTTGTAACACGTCCGGTCATGTCGTCTTTGGGTGTATAACCCAGGCCTGCAACAGCTCTTTCCAGATCTTCATACAAAAGACCAAATATTTCAGTACTATCTGCGGGCGTATAGGTAATATTATCCAGATTATCTTTAGTAACCGGCTCCGTGCTCAGGTAAAGATTCGAGAACCGTGAATAAAGGGTATAGTAGCTGTAAGCTCTCCAGAAACTGGCTTCCGCTACAATGGCTTCTGCCTCTTCACCAAAATTTTGTCCGTAATGTATAATTTCGTTGGTTCGCCCAATCATGTAGTAACGGTGAGACCAAAAAGGGCTGTATACAAGAGAACGAATATTGGAAGTAGGCCCGGGCGAAGTATATCTGCTTAAATTAGCATCCTCACCGGTAAAAAAGACTGTAAGATCAGTTGTTCTTTCACCATACAAAATACTGCCCAGATACCCGTTGGCACTTCCCCTATGGACAATGCCCCGCTCGTAGTCGTATAAGGACAAAACCATCTTTTCCAGTCCTTCTGTTGTTTCAAAAAGGGTAGCTGCGGTAAAACTTGATTCCGATTCTTCATCCAGAAAATCTTCACAGCCAGCAAATACGGTGAACAGGAAGACTATCCCTGATAATAAAACTAATTTCTTCATTCTGAAAATATTTTTAGTGATACTTTTTATCTTAAAATAACTTTGTAACCTGCCAGGTTCAGTTAGGATTAGGTTATCTGATGTTTTATCCACGGTATGTTTCTTTATGAGTTGAAATAAAAAGTTATTCTTTTAAAAACTCAGATTGACACCAAAGGTGAATGTTTGTGCCTCCGGATAACTTCCTGGTGAGCTTTCAGGTCCGTATGACAGATATTGGGTTTGGGTAAAGAGATTGGTGCCGGTAAAATAAACTCTGGCCTTGTCAATGGATAAGCTCTGGGTTACCACCCTGGGTAGCGTATATCCAAAAGTTAAAGATCTCAACCTGAAATAGGATGCATCCTGAATTCCCATGGTGCCAAAGTAAGGAACAGCGGCGGTGAACTGTGGCCGGGGTGCTTCCTGGGATTGATTTTCGGGGGTCCAGTAATCCACCCTCATACCATTGAGCTTTCCATTCAAACTCCCGCCTGCATCGTAGTTGTAGAGATAAGAATTGTTCCTCTGTACACCTTGCACGGTGTAAAAGTCAACAATCAGATCAAATCCTTTGTAGAGCGCATTGATGTTGAACGAACCATACCATTCGGGGTCAAGATTAAATATCTTACGATCGTCTATGGTAATCATACCATCTCCATTATGATCTGCCAACCTGACGCTACCTGCTGTAGGAGCAGCATCACCGGGCAGATAATCGTTTTCTGTAATATTTTCGATCTCAGATTCCTGCCATATGCCATCAAAAACATATTGATAAATAACGTTGATAGATTCTCCAATAAACCAACCGTTATTTATATCATCAACAGGCTGTCCATCTTCATCAACACGGCCGTCGATTTTGATGATCGTATTGTTTTGGGTAGATACGGTAGCTCCGAGTTTAAGGGTAAAATCATTGTTGTCAACAACCCAGCCACCCAGAGATAAATCCCAGCCATTGCTTTCGGTTTCTCCAAGGTTATCCCACATTTGTGTATAGCCCGTAATGGAAGGGATAGTACGTTGCACCAGCAGGTCCTGGGTTGAGGTTTGGTAGTATTCCACGGTAGCACTGATGCGGCCATCAAATGCATTAAAATCGATACCGGTGTTAAAGGATCCTGTAGTTTCCCATTTTAAATCAGGGTTGAGTAGTTGTGAACCGGGCAGATAACCTATCTGGAGTTGTGATCCGAAGAGATATTCATAGCTGT
>JBEPXC010000291.1:0-4575 GCA_041642035.1 Sphingobacteriia bacterium | reverse complement strand
AACCAAAAACCGAAAACCCGTTATCATGAGCTTAAAAGGAACAGTAAGTTACAGCAGTCCATCCAATATAGCCATAGTTAAATACTGGGGGAAAGAGCCTGGCGACCAGATTCCCATGAACCCTTCCCTGAGCATGACCCTGGAAAACTGCAGGAGCTTTACCACGGTGGAGTATGAGGTGCGTAAAGGGAGTGAGTCTTTTATCGAGGTCATTTTTGAGGGCAAGAGAGCCATAGATATAGAAGCCAAACTGCAACGATGGTTTACCAAGATATCGTATTTTTTCTCCTGGCTCAACTATGTCAGCCTAAAAATAGAGAGTCACAATAATTTCCCCCATTCGGCAGGCATAGCCTCATCGGCCAGTGGCATGAGCACCATGGCCATGTGTCTGGCCGCCATTGACGCGCATGTGAATGAGAGCGCAATGCACGAACTAAGTTTGTTAAGCGACATCTCCAGGTTGGGTTCGGGTAGCGCTTGCCGTTCGGTAATGGGTCCCTGGGTATTGTGGGGGGAAACCGATTTGCTGGCCCACTCCTCCAACGAACATGCTGTAGTGGTGCCTGAAGTGCATCAGGATTTTGTGCATCTTCATGATAGTATCATTGTAGTGGACAAAGAGCCTAAACGCATCAGCAGCCGTGATGGTCATACCTTTATGGAGACTCATCCATGGAGGAAGGGACGCATCGCCCAGGCCCACGAGAACCTCTCGCAGGTGATGCTGGCGCTGCGACAGGGAGACTGGCCCCTTTTTCAGAAAGTAACCGAAAATGAAGCCCTCAGTCTGCATGGCCTGATGCTGGCATCGGAGGGAGGAATTTTATTGTGGAAGGGCAACACCCTGGAATGGATGCACTACCTGCGTGAACAACGCAGAAAAACCAGCGTGCCTATGACATTTACACTGGATGCAGGCGCTAACCTCCACCTTTTATATCCCGACAGTGCAAGGCATGAAGTCTTGTCAATACTCGAATCATCGTCAGTGCCACAACTGGAAATCATCCATGACACCGCAGGAAAGGGCCCTGAAAAACTATTGGATGAATATGATCACAGTTGAAAAGAGAGATTTTTTTGCAAAAATCCTGTTGTTTGGAGAATATAGCATTATATATGGGGGGCAGGCTTTCATTATCCCCTTAAGGCTATTTGCAGGATCTTTTGATTATTATTCAGAAACATCCATAAACCGTTCCTTTGCCAGCAAATCAAATCAGGCATTATGGGGGTACCTTGAGTACCTCAAGAGGGTCAATGCCAGCAAAGAAATATTTTTTCCTTTGGATTTGGAGGCGCTTGAAGAGAGTATCGCCAGGGGCCTGTATTTTAAAAGTACCATCCCTCAGGGATATGGAGCAGGCAGCAGCGGGGCATTGGTGGCGGCGATATTTTACCATTTCAGCTCCTATTCCTTAAACCTGGATAAACGACGCACCAAACAGCCCCTGGATGATGTAAGGCATCAGCTGGCCCTTATGGAATCCTTTTTTCATGGAAACTCATCCGGCCTGGATCCTTTATGCAGTCTGCTGGCGAAATCATTTGTGGTTGATTCTCATAAAAACATCCTTTTAAAAAAAACACCCCCCTCTCACAATGATCACATTCAATCGGCTTTTTTAATCGACACCCTGACTACAGGTAAGACCAAGCCCCTGGTAGACGGGTTTAAACAAGAGATTTCACAAAAAAGAATCAACATCAACCTTTTGAGGGATTTGAGCGATGAAACCCTTAAGGCCTTTCTGGACCGAGATTCGTGGCTATTCTGGAATTATCTCACCCAACTATCGCTCTATCAATACGAAAACATGAAGCCCATGATCCCTGAGAACATTCGTGGCGTATGGGAAAGAGGCCTGCAGGATCAAAGCTATATCATAAAGCTCTGCGGCTCGGGTGGAGGGGGATTTGTGCTGGGATTTACCGAACACATGGAAGAAACCCGCAAAACCCTTTCCCTAAAAGGTTTTCACCCCATAGTGTTATAACACAAAGGCATCTCTTGTATACCATCAATCGTTATTTTGCCTGGCCAATTTGGCCTGATTTTTCCGTCATTTGATTACCTGCGTAAGAAATTCTCCGAGTGACCCACCCGTTTCGAGCCCCAGCTTTTTGCGCAAACGATATCGAGCCTTTTTAATGCCTTCCTGCGAGATATTTAAGACACTGGCCACTTCCTGTGAGTTGAGATTCATCTTAATCAGCGAGATAAGCCGGAGTTCTCCGGGAGACACATCAGGCGCAATCTCCCGAATCTTATCTTCAAAACCCTTATGAAGATCCTCAAAATACCATTTGAAACGATCCCATGAGTTGTCATTATTAAAATCGATATTAATTTTATTGATAATTTGTTTCTGCAGATTGCTGTTGGGGCACTCCTGCTTAAGCTCCAGCAACATTTGTTTCAACTCCATTAAAAAATCATTTTTTTGGGCCACATGCAGAATATGGGTTGTCAATTCGCGTTTCTTTAATGCCAATACACTTTGCGTACTTTCATGCTCAATTTTTCTGCGTTTGAGTTTTTGGCTAAGTGCCAGATATGAAAGCAATCCGGTAATAATAGCCGACATCAGCAGGGTTACAAGCAGTATGATACTGATTTGGTCATTTTTTCCTTTTTGCCTGAATAACTCAATCTCAATTCTCTGCAATTCAATTTCCTTGTCTTTTTGTTCTGTATCATAGATAATTCTAAGCTCTTCGATTTGCTGTAGTTTTTCGGCAGTAAACAAACTATCGGATAACACTTTAAAGGATTTATAGTCCTTCAATGATTCCCTGAGCAGTCCGGCAGTTTCATAGCTGTTTGATCTTGCCAGGAAAGCATTCTTCAGTTCTGGTTTTATATCCAGTTCTGTGGCAAGTAAAACCGACTGATTCAGATATTGAATAGCCTCAGTGGGGTTTCCCATCTCATTGTATACCCTGCCCATATTAGTTAATACCTTCACAAGACCTGCCTTTTCTCCAATTTCGGTGAAGATACCCATTGCATCATTTAAGTATTTTAAAGCCTTGCCTGAATTTTGCTGGTGCATAAACAACTCGCCCAGCCTCATCAATGAAGTAGCTTTTATACTAATGTTGGCAGCACTATCAGCCTTTGATATGCTTTCCTTAAGGTAAACCAGCGCCTCCTTATAGTTTTTTTGCCGCATAAACAACTCCCCAAGATTGCTCAACACCTGTGCCTGAAACATCAAATCTTGATGCTCCCGGTATATAGATAAAGCTCTGTGATTATAATCGATAGCGCTTGTAATATTATCCAGTTTTTCTTCAATAAGAGCCAATTGATAAATTGCATCAGCCATTCGCACGGCTTTGTCAAAATTTTCAAGGATTTGCAAGGCCCTGATTGCATATTGATAAGCAATATTGTAGTTTCCCATGGCCTGATGGATGTTGCTTTTTAAAGCAAATGCAGCAGAGAGTCGGTATTGGTCATCTTTTAAGGTTAGGATACGAATGTTATATTCATTCAAAGAATCGGCCAGGGTAATATTTCCAAGGTTCATTTCCATAACGGCTCTACCATTGTTGGCCAGCACAATCCGCATGGTATCTTTGATAGCAGAAGCCAGGACAAAGGCTTTATTATAATGGTATCGTGCCGAGTCATACGCCGATTGATTGTTTTGTAACACGCCCAGTTGAAAACTTGAAAGACTCTCCCATTTTGTTGCCTCCAGGCTTTGGGAAACCCGAAGCATTTCTCTTGCGAAGCCCAGGGATTGAATGGGTTCACGATACATGGTTGCATTGATCAGGGCATTGAGTGTAGCCAGTTTTGTGGTATCATCAGCCTGAGTATTATAAACGGAGTAAAGGCTATCAATATAGGGGGTTGAGGCAGAAGCATTTTCTTCATTAACAAAACACCACAGCAAAGAGAGTAAAATAAAATATTTTTTCATGGCTTTAAGATTCATGGCCTAACAAATGGAGATGAAAAATAATCATACTTTTACGATGATCATATTGAAATCCTCTTTTTTCATTTTCCTGATGCACTGCAATACTTAGATTTGTTTAGTAAACCCCTAATCAGACAAATATAATAAGGATTGCAACTACAGCGAATATGCGAGGAAACATTAAAAAAGCTTTACCTTCCTGAACACAAAAAGAAGGCAAAGCTTTTCGGAACTTATCACAGATCAAACGGACCCAGCCATTCCTGCCCTCCGGTTGGCCATACACAGTATTGGGTGCCAAGATGATTGAAAACAATGTGATATCTTTTATTTCCAAGAAAAAATCCTATCATAGCACCGACTTTTTTAACCTGGAAGGGAGGTCCTCCTTCCCAGTTGGTTATATCCCATACCTGGCTGAAGCTGTTGGGGTTATTGAGGTAATGTGAATACTTATCCCCATCTTTGTTAAACATTATTCTACTCGAAGGACCGTCCTTGCTTTTACTCAGAAAAGCCATGGCACCAATGCCATTCAAGGCAAAAGGATTGTTTCCTTCCGCCAGATTGGAGATAGGATTTACCTGGGTAGTAAAGGTATTCTGTCCAGAGATATAAGCATACTGACTTCCAGTCA
>JBEPXC010000290.1:0-4679 GCA_041642035.1 Sphingobacteriia bacterium | reverse complement strand
AGTCACAGGCACTGAGGTCGTGTTGGTGAAGGTCTGGGCAAACTGTGCTGCGCTTTCGTTAAAAGTAACTTCTGCAGCATCATAATCATTGGTTATAAGCCAGTTTACACTTGTGGCTCCGATGCTACTGTTTTCAATTTGCAAAACCGCATCACCATGGGGGCTGCACAGATCCGAATCGTCAATACTGAAACCGGATTTCAACCGGGGAGCTACCGTTACGGGAACGATCTTCTCCTCCACACATCCATATTGTGATGTGGTAGTAAGCTTCACATTGAACACCTTATCATTCCCGGTATCATGGTTATCGAACCGGATGTTAAGGGGAGTCTCCAGGGAAGAGCTTCCAGCTCCGTCAAAATCCCAGTGGTATTCAGACGCTCCCTCAGAATAATTGGCAAAGTCGATAAAACCAGGCTCGCACACCACCAGTTCCGAAGGCTCAAATTCAGCCGTGAGAAGAGGATACACGATTACAGTGCGTTCCAGTTCATCGTAACAGCCATATTCGTTTTCCACATAAAGACGAATAGTGTGTTCAGTATCCTGGGTTTCGTTCACCAGCCAATGGGTAAATTGCTGATCGTTGATCAGGGTATCTGACTCGTTGAGGAAATCCCAGTAGCTGTTACCGACACCTGACGAGGTATTGGTGATAGTAATGGGATAAGGATTGCAATGGGTGGGCGGGTCAAAGTCGAAACCGGCATGAATGGCAGGTCTTACCTCAATAATCACTGAATCTAATGACTCACAGGCACCGTCGGTTCCAAATTCAGAACTTCCTTGCAGATAAACTGTGCGTGTTACAGGTTCTGACGTGTTGTTATAAAAAGTATGAACCGGCGATTCCTGCGTAGCAGTATTTCCATCCCCAAAATCCCATAAAAACTGCTGTACATTAAGGGTTTCCTTGTGGGTAAAATCGAGTTCGAAAGGAGCACAACCGGAAATGACACCCTGGTCATCAGGCACATAATCAGTGACCTCGATGCGGGTGCGCACTTCAGGCAAAACGGTAATTTCAGTTGAAACCGTATCAGCACAATAGGCCAGATAACCGGTCAATTGTAAATCATAGATTGCCGGTTCAGGCCCGGTATTTTGATAGGTATGCGTAAAACTGGCATTGTTGGTATAGGATTCTTGCCCGTCGCCGAACTCCCATACATAGTCAAACACATTTTGAGTTTCGTTAGTTATCTGCACTTCGAAGGGAGCGCACCCCATGGATTCATCTACCGTAAAGAGTGCATTGACCGGGGGCATGAGATAGATGGCCACCTGCGCCTCTGCAGTTACCTGACAGGCTCCGGTAATGACCACGTTATAAACGATTGATTCTTCAGGACTGGTAATGGGATTCTGGCTGTGCGGATCATCCAGGAAGTCGGGTGGATACCAATAGTGACTTACTCCATCAGAAGATACCAGTTGCTGAGACTCTCCGTGGCAGAAGAAGATCCCATCGGCACCCTCTCCAACTTTCCCAATGCCTGCATTGGCTTCCATTTCGTTAAAATTGGAAAAATAGCCGTACATGGTGCCGGAGCTGGCACCCCCATTGATGATACCCAGGTGGAATACATCTTTGGTATTGCGCAATACACTGGGTTGGTTTTTGGGAACTGTTGCATCATCAAGTTTAATTTCGGCTGCCAGCCAGCTGGATGTGCCCGGCACAGGATGAAAGATATTGGCAGGAATAACAGTATTGACAGGGCCATCGTCAAGGATAAAGCCATCTTCGGCTCCTGCTCTCACCAGGATATTGAGAAAGAACTGACCATCGTTTCCATCTTTGGAACGGGTAAACGCAACCCTGAAGGAGCCTGTACACACATTGATGGGAGGCAACACTGCACCACCCGCTTCGCAACCAAATCCGGCCACATGATACACATACACGGGCTTTTCATCGGGGCTTTTCACATGGTATCTTTTCACAGCAGTGGTCATCTGATGGCGGTACATCTCTCCTTCATTTAGAGTAGTAACCACATTGTTATTGATGATAATCTTCGTTTCGGGCTGTGTAGCCACTACATAGAAGAACTCAGGATCACTCAACTGTCCTTTCATGGCTATGTACTCGGTTCCGATAATGGAGACAGGGATAAGCTGATCTCCGATAAGATCTTTACACTTCCTTTGGTCCGACTCAACAGAGTCGTCACTGGTAGTCACCACTATGGGATGATTGGACTGTATCCGGGTTCCTGCCAGACGGTTGGCGGCATTTTGCCCTACCCCTGTATACTTGTCAGGAGCAATGCCAACCGCCTCCCCCCTCTGAAGGGTAATCTCGAAAGGCACATTTGCCGGTCGATTGGGGTGTACCGGATTGGTGGGGTTTACCCTTACAACGGTATTATCCTCGGTGGCCACAATGTAAATGGCGGAATAGGGTCCGGGATCGTATTTTTCGCTATTCTCTCGGAAATTCTGAAACGGCACAAAAAAGTCATTACCTAGCGCATTCTTCCCTTTGAGCGAGAAAATATCCGCATTATTGGTAGTGCCGACTTCAAAATAGGCAGTCATATCATGTTGGGAAGTAATACGAATACCTCTGTCATACAAAGTGTTAGGATTCACCCCATCCCAGGGATCAGCAATCCATAATTGCTGAATAATATCGGTAACATCAACGGTGAGAGCTTCATAGGGGGCAAAATTACGTACAATGGGTACAAAGTCAGGGTTGGCGGGCATATCAATCACGAAACTGTTTTCACGATCCATGTTGGCAAAACGAAAATAAAATGCTTTCCCTCCCCAGCCGTGATCTGTTGTCACCAAGGGTACACCAAACCAGAATTCGGTATCCACCTGTGCCATGCCCCCCAGAGAAGAGAGACTCAGCAACAGCAGCAATATGATATGTTTTCCTCGCATAAACCGGTATTATTACAAATTCAATTATCTGACAAGCATTACATCGCCGGCCTTTTCAATTACCTGGCCGGTAGTACAGCGGGCTCTCACCCTCCAGACATACACCCCGGCCTGGACGAGCGCCCCCCCCACATAGCCGTCCCATCCAATGGCAGGATCAGTACTGCGGTATATCAACTCACCCCAGCGGGTAAAAATTTCAAGCTCATAAGTATCTATACCCTCGTACAAAGGGTGAAAAACTTCATTGGTAAAATCTGACGGGTTGTAAACTCCTCCCGAAGGGCCGGCCGTGGATGGCTTAAAGGCATTGGGAAACAATACCTGACAGGACTCATCGGCACGAACCCCATTGCCAATAACCTTGGTATCCAAGCATTGCGGATCCGTATCGGTGTATACCGTAAGGGTAATATCATACAATCCCGGCAGTTCATAATAATGCACCGGCTCAAATTCATGAGAAGTGTTTCCATCCCCAAACTCCCAGAAGTAAAAAGTTCCCACCTCTGAGCGGTTGATCAGCTCCAGGGGCTCATGAGGTATGAGCACCAGATTGTCTTTCAGCAGAAAATCTGCCGTTGGATTCTCAAACACATCCACCTGCACCACCAGGGTGTCGCTTCCCCCGTCTCCGGTAGCTATTAGTGTAACATCATAAATGCCGTGTTCATGCCATATGTGGACTGGATGCTGTTCAAAAGAAACCGTGCCATCACCAAAGTCCCATTTCCAGCCCCAGGCATACAACGACTTATTTTCAAACGCTACCTCCAAAGGCTCACAACCATGCAAAACACCACTCAGGCGTGCTTCGGGTACTGGGGAAGTAATGGTGACCATACGGCTGAACTCGCTGAAACAATATTCGTTGGAAGCATTCAATACAACCTGGTAGGTTTTGGTACTCAGATCCGCTTCATCCCATACGTAACTGTAGGTAAACACATCATCCTGGCTATGAGACACTCCGCCATCACCAAAACGCCATTCATACGCAAACTCACCGGAATTGGTGTGGTTGGTAAAAGTAAAGGTGGTATTAGGATAAGGCTGTTCGAAAGGTGTTACCCCAAAATGTGCTTCCGGAGTGGGGTATATGTTCACTTGTTTTACAATACTATCCTTGCAGCCATAAACCGAAGCAGCATTCAACTGCACATCATAGGTTATAGGATCGGGAGTAGCATTTTTAAATGCATGCAAGGGATGGGTCACTACAGAAGAAGAACCGTCGCCAAAATCCCAGGTATAATAAGCAGCCAGCAGCGACTGGTTTTCAAAGCGCACGTCAAAAGGCGAACAACCAGACCAGATATCATCAGTTGTCACAAAACCAGCGGTCACTTCAGGGAAGGCGGTCAGGATTTTGCCGGTAGTACTGCTACAGCCAAATTCATTGACAGCCTGCATTCCGAAGTTAAAATTCTGCGGTTGTTCCCCGGTATTGTGCCAGCTATGGACTGGCACCTCGTCCCCTGAGGTTTGGGCTGTGTCTTCATCGCCAAAATTCCATATAAAGGTACTGCCACCCACCGTCAGGTTGATAATTTGGGGCTGAAAAGGAGAGCAACCGGTGGTTTCTGACACTGCCATTTCAGCTGCCGGCACGGGTCTTACCTTTATTGTATCAGCATAAAAATCTTCACATCCGTAAGGTGATATTACACCCAACGTAACCGGGTAGACAACCGATTGGGTAGAAGAATAATTGAAATAAGTGTGGATATGCGGAGTATCCTGACTTTGCTCTCCGTCTCCCATCACCCATTGGTAGG
>JBEPXC010000289.1:0-4754 GCA_041642035.1 Sphingobacteriia bacterium | reverse complement strand
AAGGCATCATAACGATCAGCCATAAGACTTGGCACATAATTGCCGTAATAATCGCGATCAGGGTGGTATACGACACCAATAGCACGGTGGTTTAAGGGTTCCTTCATCAAAGGATGTTCTCGGATATGATCCGTAATTATCAAACGATCCTTGCCGCTAAGCTGATGCAGGATTTGTTCCCAGCTGTTTTTGCGGGCTTCGGGAACGATCATTTTTTGCATGGGGGCTCCCCATTCTCTGGAAGCAATTACACTTCCCCGGTATGAGCCAAAACCGATCAGGACACTGTCTTCATCCCCCCATTTTTCTCTCACCAGTTGTCCTACATTAAACATTCCTCCTTGTTTCATATTGGTAGCTCGGGCATCGCCAATATGGGTATTATGTTCCCAGACAATAATCTTTGCCTGGGGACCATGAAAGTCCAATAAACGCTCAATGGTATCTGTCATATGCTCATCGCGGATATTCCATGACCGGGCACCTCCCCCAATCATAGCACGATAATATCGCTCAGCATTTACGGCCGTGAGGGCGTTTTGCTCGGTATTAAACGGACTTTCTCTATCAGAGTTGTAGTGGGGTACATTTTCTCTTATCCTGAGTAAAAGCTCTACCACTTCCGACTCACAGCTTTCGGGGGCAAAACGTGTATGTGAGGCATATTGGGTAGGCTCGCGCCCGAAGGGTTCAAAACATTGCAACGCATTGTGTGCCGCTACCAAGGCATCGGGATCATTCTTTTTCAGATAATCTTTGATGGCATCCAGTGACTCCCATAAACTATACACATCCAAACCATAAAAGCCAGCCTGATGATTGCTGGTTCTGCCCTTATTATGTTCTTTTAACCATTCAGTAAGTGCAACCATTTCCCAGTTAGACCACATCCATTGTGGCCACCTGTGGAATTCTTTCAACACGTCGAGGGCGTTTTCTCCACTGTTTTCATAGTGCCGGATAAAGCGATTGATTTTATAACAATCCGGCCAGTCGCCTTCAACCCCAATCAGGTTGAAACCCTTATGTTGGATCAAATGGCGGGTTATCCGGCTGCGCCAGGTGTAGTATTCATGGGTGCCATGTGAGGCTTCGCCCAGCAAAACAATGCGGGCATCCCCGATACGCTGGTATAAGGGTTTCAGATCCTCCTCCAACGCAAAGGTATGCTTATCAATATAAGCCTGTAATCTTTTATCGGCTACTTCGCTGTATTTATTATCTATAGAGGCCATAACTTTTTTTTACACCGCAGAGCACAAAAACAACACCATCAATTTATCCTGACTAATATCGCATTAATTGCTTAAGAAAATAATCACCAAATAAAAGCAATGGTATAGTAATTGACCTCTCGGTTAATAATTATTTATCACCAAATTATGTTTTTGAGTAACCAGAAAACTTTTTACGGAAATTTACTTTACCGCACAAACCAATAAACAAAAGTGTTCACCCCAAAAAATATGATGTATGGGATTACAAAAAGTATGGATAGAAGAAGGTTGCATAGCTTGTGATTTATGCGCAGATCTTTGTCCCGATGTATTTGAAATGACAGATGATACAGCAGTGGTTAAAGACACAGCAAATTTAAGTCTTAGCACCGAATGCATTAAAGAGGCCGCGGCCAGTTGCCCGGTAGAGGTGATTCAGTACCAAGAATAAGAGCGAAAGACTGATTAACAACAGGATAACACTTCGCATTCCTTTTTTTGGGGGTGATGCCTTTGATTATCATGTATTTATTAACCTTAAAAAACATATTATTATGGCTATCAATTTTGAAAAGTATGCCAACGAGGGCCACCATTTCGTAAATGAACTGGCCCGACAGGTGGGACATCCGCAAGAAACAGGCAGAACAGGAATTTTATTACGCGCAGTTCTCCACACCTTACGCGACAGAATAACCATTTCAGAGTCCTTTGATTTAATGGCTCAACTGCCCATGTTCTTAAAGAGCATCTATGTCGATAATTGGAAATACCAGGAAAAACCCCTGAAAATAAAAACAGAAGAAGATTTCATTCAGGAGGTAGAAAGGCATCAGGCACAATATGGCGAGCAACAATTCGCATGGGATAAATCTACACGCGAACTTATTCAGATTGTCATTGAATCCTTGGGTGAATATATTTCGCCTGGTGAGTTTGATGACATAATTGCTCAATTGCCCCTGGAGCTTAAAGAAATGGTAAAGCAAGGCATTAAACATTAACAATAAAAAAACAAAAGTTATGGCATTTACAATTGCAAGTACAGCATTTGAAGAAGGAGTATCCATTCCAGTAGTGCATACCTGCGACGGTGATGATGTATCTCCTGCATTATGGTGGGATCAGGTGCCGGCGGGAACGGTTTCCCTGGCCCTTATTATGGAAGACCCTGATGCCCCTTCAGGAACATTTACCCACTGGATTATTTACAATCTACCGCCCAATAGCAAAGGATTGGAAAAAATCATACCCATCCAGAAAAACCTCGACAATGGAGCCATCCAGGGTAAAAATGACTTTGGTAAAATAGGCTATGGCGGCCCTTGTCCACCCCCCGGAGAAGAACATCGTTATTTCTTCAGGATATTTGCCTTAAAGAAAAAACTGCCCCCCGAATCTATACACAGCGGAACGGAGTTTTACGAAGCCATGAAGGGGCTGATGCTCGACAAGGCAGAATATATGGGCAAGTATTACAGAAATACCTAAAAGGGAAAGACGTACGGTTTTAAAGAAAGAAAAAGCAAACAAATCAACTTCATTAGCTGGTATTTGGAATATATCTTTATAATTACTAATATTGCATAACTCAATAAAAAAGTAATGGCTGTACCTTTAGAAGAAAGTCCAACCCTTGTGAATTGTGATCCAGGTTATGCATTTTATTCAAACCCATACAACTCAACAAACGGGTTTTGTATTGCTTTTAATTTATATCTATTTTTATCTGACACCCCAACAGGGGATTTAAATAACAGAATCCCTTGTTGCATCTAAAACCACAGATATACAGATGGTATTTTATTCGGATTTCCAGCAAAGTTATATTTGGTTGCCAATTATAGGATTTGTTATCGGATTGCTTGCCACCACTATTGGAAGTGGTGGCGGCTTCTTTTTTCCCCTGGTTCTGATTCTTTTCTTCCATATTCCGGCACAAATTGCTGTAGCCACCTCTCTTACTGCAAGTCTACCCTTATTGCTAACAGGCACCTGGGGTCATTATCGTAAAAACAATATCCACAAATCTATTGGCTTGCTCTTTGGCCTGGCAGGAGTTGCTGGTGCTGTGGCCGGCGCCTGGACCACCCAATTGATACAGCCCGGGCTCTTACAAACAGCATTTGGCACTTATGCAATTATATTGGCAGTTGTTATTTTTATTAATTCACTTAAAGACAAAGCCCACACAAGCAGTCAAAATGTTTCACCAACAAACCTTTCGCCGGCAATGAAAACCATGGGGGTTGGGTATGGATTTGTTGGCGGAGCCATCAGTGGTACATTTGGCACCAGTGGTGCAATGCCGGTGCTGGCAGGCTTACTGGCCATGCGCATACCCTTCAAACTGGTGGTGGGTACTTCCCTGGCCGTAGTGTTTATTAATACCGTTTCAGCTATGGCAGGTCATTTCATCCTGGGAGAGGTTGATCTTACACTGGTGTTTCTGCTCACAACAGGGTCGGTAATCGGGGCACTCATTGGTCCGGGTTTGCTTGATGGGGCTAAAACAGGTAAGTTTGAAACTCCGGCGAAACGTGTGCTGGCCATCTTTATTGTTATTTCAGGAATCCTGCTTATTATTAAGTAACACCATTACTTTTACCAGCAAGCTGTTAACTCATAAAACAAAACATGATTTTAACCATATACCTCATTATTCTCACGTATTTCCTGTTGGGTGGCATCGGCTTTTATTTTATCAACCGAAAGAAGGACCCCAAATTTGCTCATCACAACAAAGTAAAATTCATTACCTACTTTTTCATCATCAACATACTGTTTCTTAGCATTGTTTTTAAACCATGGATATTTCGCCTTTTAGGAGTTTCTATCGCTATAATGGGCTTACTCGAACTCGTCAATGTATTTCGACTGTCGGGCAAGAAAAAGCAAGTGTTCTTTGTTGCCTCAATGGTAATATATTTGTTTTTTTGCCTCGCCTTTTTTTCCTTCAGTCAATTGGATAAAGAATTTTTACTCTTCACTTTTCTTATACTTTCCATTTTTGATGCTTTTAGTCAAATCAGCGGCCAATTGCTGGGACGCAGGAAAATACTCCCATCCATCAGCCCCAACAAAACCGTAGAAGGCCTGATAGGTGGGTTGTTAATTGCACTGTTCAGCTCATTTCTGCTTAGAGGTTTGGTGGGTATACCCTCTTCTTATGCCATTCTGATGGCTGGTGGTATTATTTTGTTTGCTTTTATAGGTGATTTGGCATCTTCTTTATTTAAACGGCAATATGGCGTTAAGGATTATTCTGATATGCTTCCCGGTCATGGGGGTATCTTAGACCGATTCGATAGCCTGATTGCCGGTGGTGCTTTTGTGGCAATATTCAATATTTTTGTTAACTAACAACTAAGCTATGGGAAATCAAATTGGTTTGACAATAATATTTTTAATCGCATTTCTGCTCTTGCTTCTGTTTAATGAAATGGTTTACCGAAGGCTGGGGTTAAAAGGTGAAATCACCAGAAAATTTGCTCATTTTTCAGCCACTCTGTCCACCATCACCTTTCCTTATCTTTT
>JBEPXC010000288.1:0-4788 GCA_041642035.1 Sphingobacteriia bacterium | reverse complement strand
ATTGCTGAATGTCGAATGCTGTGATACAAGTTTCAGGGCCTTCTGCCGGGGCAATGGCCAGATATATCTTTTTGTCTATGGCACCGGGCATAACAAAACCGTTGTTGTAATCGGTATGCTCTCCAATCAGGTTGATGCGGCCGGGCGCAGCGAAAAAACGAAATTGTTGGCCAAATTCTTTGGCGAAAGCTTCTTTTATTTGTTGTGATTTCATGTCGTGTAGTTTTTTGGTGCAAATGTTTGGTGTCTATTCCAGACGTTTCCATCGCGAACAGACCTATTTGATGATGCTTTAACCGTTGACTAAATGGTAATAAAGTTCTGTAGCCAACAAAATTTCTTATGACCTGTCCCTGCTTTTTTTGACCCATCCCCAGCCCTTCCCTACAGGTTAGGGAAGGGTGACTCCTGTTCTGAATGACTGCTAAGCAATTAAGACAAACGCAGCTTTCAGCTATTACCAAAACACCGTATACAAGGCCACCAGTATGATGATAATAGCATACGCCGCGATGTTGAATTTGCGGGGGGTGATGAAGCTTTCTTTGGGCAGAGGAATGGATTTGGGGTTTTCGTCCTCAGTGGCTGTCACAAGACTTACACCCACAATGATTACCGCTGTAATTAAACAGGTGTAAAGCATCTGATCCAGGAAAGGCATTTCTACGGGAAGCCATTTGAGCATCAAGGCCACAGGTATGGAGGCAATTACGCCTACAATGGCCGCTTTACTGTTGGCTTTCTTATAGAAAAGCCCCATGAGAAATACGGCAAGGATACCCGGACTCACCACTCCTGTGTATTCCTGGATGTACTGAAACATTTGTGGCATGGAGTCGAGAGCGGGAGCCAGTAATGCAGCAATAATCAGAGCTACCATAACAGTGATACGTCCAACAGGCACAAGGTCACTTCCATCTGTTCTTTTCGAAATATAGGGTTTATAGATATCCATGGTGAAGATGGTGGCTGTTGAGTTGAGCATCGATGCCAGCGAGGAAACGATGGCCGCGGTAAGAGCCGCAACTACCAGGCCTTTTATGCCCACCGGAATAAAGGTACGGATGAGCCAGGGATAGGATATGTCATAGTTGATGGTACCATCGGCACGTGTAAAGGTGGACTGTACGCCTTCGATGACTGCTGTTCCTTCCGGCTGCATGTACATTACATAGGCTATTATACCAGGAACAACCACAAATACAGGAAGCAAAAGTTTGAGAAATGCAGCAAAGGCAAGTCCCTTCTGGGCTTCTTTAAGCGATTTGGCTGCCAGGGCCCGCTGGATGATATATTGGTTGAATCCCCAGTAGTAGAGATTGGCTACCCACAGACCGCCAATCAGCACGCCGATTCCGGGAAGATTCATGTACTGGGGATCGTCGCGAGAGATGATCATGTTAAATTTTTCTCCCGCCACATCATACATGTGATCCACTCCGGCAAGGATTCCTCCGTCAGGAGTAACATGATTCAGGGCAATCAGGGTAGTGATAAGACCACCAACAACCAGTAACACCACCTGGATTACATCGGTCCAGGCAACAGCCGATAAACCTCCCCATATGGAGTATGCTGCAGAGAAAAGAGCCAGTCCGATAACGAAATGCAGTATCATAGAGCCATCACCGGTTCCCAGAATGGTGTCCAGGGCTTTGGCACCCAGAAACAATACCGAGGTAAGGTTTACAAAAATGAATAGTGCAACCCAGAACACAGCCAGAATGGTTTTCAGATTGGTGTTGTAGCGTTTTTCGATGAACTGGGGGATGGTAAATAAACCCTGTCGGATAAAGACCGGCAGAAAGAATTTGGCCACAATGATCAGGGTAATGGCCGCCATCCATTCGTAGGAAGCAATGGCCAGCCCAATGGCAAATCCCGAGCCTGCCATACCGATAAATTGTTCGGCCGAGATATTGGCGGCAATCAAAGATGCGCCAATAGCCCAGAAGGGGAGTGTCTTTCCAGCCAGGAAGTAATCTTCCGCGCTTTTCTTTTCTCCTTTTTTGGTGCGTGAGACCCATAGTCCCACAGAAAGAATCAGCAGACCATAGGCTGCAAAAATGATGTAATCAATCGTGTGAAAATTGCCCATGTTTTAGATTTTAAAAATTAGATTTCAGATTTTAGAATTTTGATTTCAGATTTTAGAATGTAGATTCTAAAATCACACCCACAATCTCTCCGGATACTCTTTTTTTTCCAACAGCGCATTAAGTTTGTTCTTAACCATCTCTTTGTCGTCGGCATAAGTAACACCAAACCATTCTGCATTGGATTGCAGCAACTTTACCTTTACCTTTTCTTTTTTGATGGATTCGTCGATCAGGCGTGGAGTATAAATCTCAGATTTGGGGTCGATTCTGTTTATTATTAAAAACTCAAGGAAATTTTCTTCAATAACGGGGAAGATGGTGGGGTTGAATGCCCAGATATTCATCGACACCAATACATCGGGATCCAGTTTAATGTCGCCGGTTTCTTTGTGACTGATAATTTCACCCTTGTCATTTTTGTCGATATCAAATTGCTCATCTACCGATTCCAGAAACCCATCTTTGTCGACGCTGCAAATACCCCTGGTAACGCTGCCGTGTTCGGAGAGGGTGTTTTTGATCTGGTAGCCACACATGGCATATTCAGACGTGCTTGATCCTGATTGCTGCTGTAAAAATTGGGCCAGTGTTTCATAGGCTTCTCTGCCATAGAAGTCATCGGCATTAATTACCACAAAAGGTTCTTTAACTACCTTGCGGGCTACCCAAAGTGCATGGGCAGTTCCCCAAGGTTTAACGCGTCCCTCGGGACAGGAAAAGCCATCGGGAAGCATATCCAGCTCCTGGAAAACGATCTCGTAAGGAACCTTTTTAAGAAAACGATCGGCAAACACTTCGAGGAAATCCTGCTCAATCGTTTTTCTGATTACAAAAACCACTTTTCCGAATCCGGCACGCATGGCGTCGAAAACCGAATAGTCTATGATGGTTTCTCCTCCTGGACCTAGCGGGTCGACTTGTTTGAGGCCTCCATAGCGGCTGCCCATTCCGGCAGCAAGTATTACAAGTGTTGGTTTCATATCTTGTTTAGGTTTTATAATGATCCACGTATATTTAATGATGAGGGGTTTTGTACTTGCCTGGTCGTTTTGTTGGTAGCCAGTTCGGCCAGGGTACGTCCCATTTGCCTGAAATCAGTTGAGATGGTTGTGATGCCATCTCCGACAATTGTCTTTAGGGCGGAGTCGTTGTATGAGATAATGCCAATATCTTTTCCGGGTACGAAGCCCATCTTCCGACACTCCAGGCTAAGCCACACCAGATCGCGATCCCAGATCACGATGTATGCTTCTCCTTTTTTAATTTTCCGGCCCTCCACATTGTTTATCAGTTGATGGTTAATGCCTGCTTCCCGGCAAAATTTCAAAAAACCCTTGTACTGCTCTTCGGGTTCTTTCCCACCCGGATGCACCATAATGAGGGTGTTGTATTTCTCTATGAGGGCTTTGCCCGATAACAAAGCATTATAGGTATCTTCTTTGAAATTTTGAAAGATGGCCGGGAAATGACCTTTCAAATCACGGGGTAACTGGTCGAGTATGATTACCCGTCCGTTGAGATTCTGAAGTTGCGGGAGGGTGTTTTTGAATTTGGCAGGCATGATTACATAAGCAGTATAATGCCCTTTGGCCTCTTCAATGAGCTGATCGAAGAGTTTACGGTTGAAATGATGGAAATAAATGTCTGTTTTTGTGCTTTTACTCAGGCTTTCAACAAAGGAATGATATAGATCTTCCTTAAAAGAGTTTAATTCGTCGAAGAGCACAAAGATATTATGGGTAAGTCTGATGTTACTGCTTTCGATGTAATAGCCTTTGCCGGGCAGGGAAGAGACGATCCCCTTTGATTTAAGCTCGTTGTAAGCGTTTTGAACGGTGTCTTTAGAAAGATTCCATCTCTTGCACAATTCATTAATGCTGGGCAGTTTATCTCCCGATTTTAACTTTCCTCCCTGGATGGCATCGGTGATGGCATTCACGATCTGTCGGTATTTTATAGCCGAAGAATCATTGCTTAAGGTTATGATATCCAGTTTTTTCATGTGTCAACTGTACTGAACTGTACTGATTGACAATAGTACGCATAATATTTTAAACTGTGAAGGTTTTTATGAAAAAAAATGTGTTAGGAGTGATGAGTATAACAGTTAAAACGGCGGGTATTATTAAAGTTGAGTATGATCACGGAGCCATACACATTATTCTTCATGTTGGGCAAAGGTCAGGATATAACCATTAATATCCTGGATTGAGAACTCCAATGCGCCGTAGAAAGTCTTTTCAAGGCCTTTGAGAATGTTTACCTTGTCTTTAATTCTAGCATGATATTTTTTGATTTCTTTTATTTGAATATAGAGCAACAATGAACCACCGTCTTGTCTCGAAATCTGGGGCAGTGCGGTGCCTAAACTCTCCAATGTTTGAAACATAAACGACACCTTACCATTGGTCATCATAGCCCAAACCATATTTCCCTCCTCCGGAACTTTCATGGTTAAGCTAAATTCCAATTGTTCGTAAAACCGGATAGTTTCTTCGATATTTTTTACAAATATATTTGGTGATATTGATTCCATTTCTATTGAATTTTTAGGTTGTCAATAAGTTTGTTGGGATTGATGTTTAAGCAATCTTGTGGTTAAAGTTACTAATTCAGCTTGTAAATCACACCCAATCTAATATTAAAACGCGGTGGCATTAATTTTCCTGCAATCTCCTTTTTATTTCTG
>JBEPXC010000287.1:0-4802 GCA_041642035.1 Sphingobacteriia bacterium | reverse complement strand
TTTGGTTCTCTTTGCGCTGTCACTAAAGGCGGCACCTGTACCGTATGATTTCGCAGCGCCCGTTTGCTGCCAGCAATTATCAGCTACAAATATTTCGCCCCGCTGGGGCTGGTGCAATTTTCACTTTTAGTCCCCCGGTCCCCCGATCCCTCAGTCCCTCAGTCCCCCGGTCCCTCAGTCCCTTTGGTTCTCTTTGCGCTGTCACTAAAGGCGGCACCTGTACCGTATGATTTCGCAGCACCCGACTGCTGCCAGCAATTATCAGCTACAAATATTTCGCCCCGCTGGGGCTGGTGCAATTTTCACTTTTAGTCCCCCGGTTCCCCAGTCCCCCGGTCCCCGGTCCCTATGGTTCTCTTTGCGCTGTCACTAAAGGCGGCACCTGTACCGTATGATTTCGCAGCGCCCGTTTGCTGCCAGCAATTATCAGCTACAAATATTTCGCCCCTAACTTTATGCCATATGGCACAAAGTTAGGGGCTGGTCTTGATTACACCACAGATTCCCTTGATTTTATAAAGTTGATTTTCTTGTACTTTTTTTATTTAGCAGAAAATTCAGTACGGGAGTCACCCTTCCCTGCCTGTAGGGAAGGGCCGGGGATGGGTCAAAAAAAAGCCTGGGGATGGGTCGAAAAATCCTGGGAACGGGTTAAAAAAAGGGCCGGGGATGGGGTAAAAAAGAAAAAAACGATTCTTCCTTCAAGACGATGGAGAGTCCTCCAGACGATGGAAAGTCTTACCTTTCTTCCAGCTTCGAGCTTCCAGCCCCGAAAAGCTTCGCTCTCGGGATCTCCGCTTCGCTCCGACTTCCAGCTCTTTCTTCTTTCCACTTTTCACTTTTAGTTCTTAGTTCCTAGTTCTTAGTTTTTAGTTCCCCTTCCTCAATGTCATAAATCTTAATCCAGGCGATTAATCCCGCCACCGCAATAGCCAGAAACACCAAATACTGAAAGCTGGTAAACACCAGCCCTTTGACAAAGTACAGGGGGATGGAGATCAGGTCGCCGATGATCCAGTAGATCCAGTTCTCGATGCGCTTGAGGGCCATCAGCAGCATGCCTACCAGGAAAACGGCCGTGGTGAAGGAGTCGACATAGGGGATGTAGGAGTCGAGGTATACGGGGTCGTCGCTCTTGAAGTAGAAGATAAGCCCCAGGATGATCCAGAAGAACACGAATACGGCGGCCACGCCCAGCCACTGCTGAGAGGGGGTGTTCCAGCGGATGCGCAGCACTTTGCGGTTTACCCCCTTGCGCGTCCACATATACCAGCCGTAGACGCTCATCACGAAATAGAAAAAGTTGATGCCCATGTCGGCATACAGCTGGAATTTGTAACAGATGTACACGTATATCAGCACCGAGACGATGCCCGTGGGATACACCAGTATGTTGGCCTTTTTGGCGTACCACACACTCATCAATCCAAAGATTACGGCAACCACTTCCAGCCAGGTGGTGGCCAGGACATTTTGCCAGAACAATTCAAAAAAACCAGTTGCTAACATAGGGGAGTTCGGTATATATAAAACGCTGCAAAGGTAAAGCTTTATTTTTATACCTTTGTAAGTCAACATTGTTACAATCACTTAATATATCAGAATCTTGTTATTTTCAGAACTCAATCTCAACGAACAGCTGATGGAAGGCTTAAATTCCATGGGTTTCAAAGAAGCAACCCCCGTACAGCAACAAGCTATACCCCTCATACTCGAAAACAAAGACTTATTGGCCTGTGCCCAAACCGGTACAGGTAAGACCGCCGCTTTCATACTTCCCATCCTTCATAAGATCATGGAGGGAAAAACCAAAGGCATCAACACCCTGGTTATCGTACCTACGCGCGAATTGGCCATGCAGATCGATCAGCAGATCGAAGGGCTGGGATACTTTGTCCCGGTAGGCTCGATGGCGGTATTCGGTGGTGGCGATGGCGTCAGCTGGGAGGCCCAGCGTAAGAGCCTGCTGCAGGGTACCGACATCGTGGTGGCCACACCCGGTCGCCTTATCGCCATGCTGGCATCGGGCAAGGTGGATTTCTCCACCCTCAAACACCTGGTACTCGACGAGGCCGACCGTATGCTCGACATGGGCTTCTTCGACGACATCATGCGCATCATCAGCTACCTGCCGCAGGAACGCCAGGCCCTGCTCTTCAGCGCCACCATGCCACCCAAGATAGAAACGCTGGCCAACAAAATATTGCGCAAGCCCCTTAAGATAAACCTCTCGCTCTCCAAACCTGCCGAAGGCATCGTGCAGCAGGCCTATGTGGTGTATGAGAAACAAAAGGATCCGCTGCTGCTCTCCATACTCGAAAATGCCGACTTCGACTCGGTGTTGATCTTTGCCTCTACCAAGATAAAGGTCAAGCAGATCGGGGAAATGCTGCGCAGTAAAAAGATGAATGTGAAGGCTTTTCATTCCGACCTGGAGCAAAACGTGCGGGGCGAGATCCTGCGTGATTTTAAAAACCGGCAGCTGCGCATCATCGTGGCCACCGACGTACTGGCACGAGGCATCGATGTCGACAACATCAGCCTGGTGGTCAACTTCGACGCACCCGGCGACCCCGAGGATTACGTGCACCGCGTGGGACGCACGGCCAGGGCCGCCAAGACAGGTGTTGCCATCACCTTCGTAGCTGAGCAGGAACAACGCAAATTTGCCGGTGTGGAAAGACTTATCGCCGATACCGTGCCCAAGATGCCCCTGCCTGAAGCTATAGGTTCCGGACCGGAATATGCCCCCGAGAAGAAACCCCACTTCGACCATAAAAGGGGAGGCGCTCAGTTTCACGGAAGAAGAAAGAAGAGCAACAGCTCCGGACCCTCTTCCGGCAGCAGACCTTCTGGCCGCAACAACAACAACAACAACAGCAGGCGGTCGAAGGATGAGCGATCATCAGAAAGACCTCCACGCAACAGAAACCGCAGCCAGGGAGACGCCTGAAGACCCCTTGTTGAGGTCTTTTGTTGAACACCGGTCCTGATATGCCATCAGTTAACGACATTTGTTGAATCAATAAAACAACTATGAATTTTAGCAGGCACGCTGTTGCACCACTACTCTTCCTGATCTATGTGCTGTTGCTTACCGACGGACTCAAAGCCCAGGAAGTAGACTCCACCTTTCGCTTTTATTTCTACAATCAACGATACTCCCTTTTCGAAAAGCTGCCCGACACCCCCGGCGAGATCATCATGCTGGGAAACAGCATCACCAACGGGGGCAACTGGAGCGAGCTCTTCAACAACAAAAACATCAAAAACAGGGGCATCTCGGGCGACAATACCTTTGGCATACTGCACCGCCTGGAAGAAGTCACGGCTTCTCAGCCCCAAAAGATCTTCCTGCTCATCGGCATCAACGACCTCTCGAAAGATACCCCTATGGAGGTGATCCTGAACAACTACCGGCGCATAGCACTCAAAATAAAGAAGCAGTCGCCCCACACCCGCCTGTATGTGCAAAGCCTTATGCCCACCAGCGACGATTTTCCCCATTTTCCCAAGGCCAAGAACAAAGACGACAAGATCAGGGCGGTAAACCAGGGCATCAGGGAGATAGCCCTTGAGCTCGACCTGGTGTTCATCGATCTGTATCCCCATTTCCTTTCCCCACAAGGCAAACTAGATGCGGCCTACACCAACGACGGGTTGCACCTCATGGGTGAGGGCTATTTGTTGTGGGCCGATATCCTGCGCCCCTACATAGAAGAACCCGTCGAAGAAGTTGAAGAGAAAGTCCCCGTAAAATCAGGCGACTTGTACTATACCCGCAAGCGGGCGATGCACGAAGCTATGCCTGCTGTACCGGGCGCCTGGGTGATGCTGGGCAACAGCATTACCGAACAGGGCATGTGGAATGAGCTGTTGCCCGGTGCAACCATCCTCAACAGGGGCATCGGAGGCGACAACCTCAACGGCATGATCAGCCGTTTGCCCGCTATCCTGGCACAAAAACCTGCGAAGATATTCCTGATGGCAGGCATCAACAACATCCTGTTTTATAACACCCCGCCACAGGGCGTGGCTGAAGGAATTGAAGAGATGATTGTGATGATCAGGGAGCAAAGCCCCCAAACACAGATAATTCTGCAGAGCATACTGCCGGTGAACGATGTGCTGGACCCGGATAAAGCATTTCTGCAAAACAAAAACACCCTGATTGCCGAATCGAACCGGCTGCTGGGATTGCTGGCACAAACCCATGGGGTAAGCTATATAAACCTGCATCACCTTTTCAGCGATGACTTTCAGCGGCTGAAGGAAAATCTCACCACCGATGGCATACACCTCAGTCCGGAGGGCTACTTGTTGTGGGCACAAACCCTGCGCAACCCTATTGACAAAGAATAACACCATACACTTATAAAATCAACGCGTCCTATGCCTTCCCTTTTTGTTAAACACCGCCTGCTTGTAATGAGCATCTTCAGTGGCATTTTATTTTCCCTGAGCTGGCCGGCCGGCGGAGTATCCTTATTGATCTTTGTGGCTTTCCTCCCTTTGTTGCTGGTGGAGGATCACATCTACAAAAACAGGGAGGATTTCGGTCGGTATACCCTGTTTTTTTATGCCTGGATAGCCTTTCTCGTGTTCAACGTACTGACCACATGGTGGATTGTGCATGCCTCTGTACCGGGGATGTTGATGGCGGTAATACTCAACTCCTTTTTTATGGCCATTGCCTTTTCGCTGGTGCATCTGAGCCGCAGGGTGCTGCCCGGTCGACAAGGCGTGGTATCGCTGCTGATTTTCTGGCTGAGCTTCGAGTATCTGCACCTCGACTGGGAGCT
>JBEPXC010000286.1:0-4815 GCA_041642035.1 Sphingobacteriia bacterium | reverse complement strand
GGTTGATTAACCCCAATTCATACGCCAATCCATTATTTCATCTGATAACCGGTGGGTTGATGTTGGGAGCTATATACATGGCCACCGACATGGTAACCAGTCCAATGAGCAAATGGGGAATGATTGTTTATGGTATCGGTTGTGGTTTTCTAACCATTATAATCCGTATTTACGGAGCCTATCCTGAAGGGGTAGCCTTCGCCATACTGATCATGAATGCTTTTGTTCCCCTGATCAATCGTAGTTTTAAACCACAACGTTTTGGAGAGGAGGTAAAAAATGGCTAAAAAAGAATCTACATTTCTCAATATGGTGCTCACCCTTTTTCTGGTGACAGGCATAGCTTCTTTTGTACTGGCCACAGTATATAACCTTACAGCCGAGCCCATCGCTCAGGCCCGTGAAGCCAAGAAACAATACGCCATCAGTCAGGTAGTACCTGAATTTGACCGGCTGGAAACCCAGAAATTCCTGCCTATTGACGGCGGTGATTCCCTGGAATTTAACTTTGCCTATAAGAATGAAGAGTTGGTGGGTATTGCCGTAAACACCTGGACCAATCGCGGTTACTCCGGCAGGATATCGGCCATGGTGGGATTTGATACAGAGGGCAAAATCATTGATGTAGTGCATCTTGCCCATAAAGAAACCCCCGGCCTGGGAGATAAAATCGATAAGAGTAAAAGCGACTGGAGCAACCAGTTTCAGGGTTTTGACCCTTCGGTAAGCATCCTGAAGGTTAGAAAAGACAATGGTGAAATAGATGCCATCACGGCAGCTACCATTACTTCACGGGCTTACTGCGATGCCATTCAAAGGGCATACGACACCTTTATGGCTTCAGTAAAAGAAAATCAACAAAACGATGAAGGAGGTTTAGAATTATGAATCAAATGCAAAACTTCACCAAAGGATTTATAAAAGATAACCCGGTTTTTATTCTTCTGCTGGGATTATGTCCAGCCCTGGGTGTTACGACATCTGCTTTCAACGGTTTAGGCATGGGTTTGGCCACTACCTTTGTGCTTGTGGGCTCCAACATAGCCGTTTCGCTGATTAAAAATGTAATTCCCGATAAGGTGCGTATACCCAGCTTTATCGTGATCATCGCTTCTTTTGTAACGATTGTTCAACTCACCATGGAGGCCTACCTACCTGATCTGTTCGAATCCCTGGGCTTGTTCATTCCGCTCATCGTGGTAAACTGTATTGTAATGGGACGTGCCGAAGCCTTTGCGAGCAAAAAGGATCTTTTCAGCTCATTGGTTGACGGACTGGGCATGGGCCTGGGCTTTGCTTTCGCCCTCACCTTGCTGGGAGGGGTGCGCGAATTACTAGGCGCCTATTCCATTTTCGGATATAAACTACTTCCTGATGCAGGTGATGGAATGTTGGTTTTCGTGCTGGCCCCGGGTGCATTTATAGGCATGGGATATCTGATCATCCTCTTTAATTTTCTCAAGAAAAAAACTGCTTAAATCATACTACTATGGAATATTTTGCAATTGTCATCGGTGCTATATTCGTCAATAATATTGTTCTTGCACAATTTTTGGGTATCTGCCCCTATATGGGTGTATCGGCAAAAGTATCTACCTCAGTAGGTATGTCAGGGGCCGTTTTATTTGTCATGACCCTGGCCACTATAGTAACCTTCCTTATATTTAACTATATACTTGTGCCTTTTAATGTTACCTATCTGCAAACCATATCCTATATCCTGGTAATCTCTTCTTTGGTACAGATGGTAGAAATTATTCTAAAAAAGGTAAGCCCGGAATTGTATCAGGCGCTGGGTATCTTCCTGCCATTGATCACCACCAACTGTGCTATCATGGGTGTGGCTTTATTAACAGTACAAAACGATTTCAACCTTATGCAGGGTGTAGTATTTGCCATATCACATGCTGCAGGTTTTGCCCTGGCCATTATTCTTTTTGCCGGTATTCGTGAGCATATGGAGCTGATGGATTTGCCCAAAGCTATGAGAGGTGCTCCCGCTGCACTGGTGGTAGCAGGTATACTTGCTCTTGCCTTCATGGGCTTTGCAGGATTGGTTTAACAGGTGAAAGGAAGAAGAGAGCTGGAAGCTGGAAGCTGGAAGTTGGAAGGAAGAGGTGGGGCAGCCCGAAATTTATTCAGGATAAGAACATCTGGCATAAAAGCGATTATGCTTTGTAAATTGTTATTTTTCCGGAGCCTATGCGCTGCAGCAATGAGAACTTAAACTATATACCATCACTACCAAAACAACAAACAACAACCTCATCATCAACAACATCAACAACAACCAGCAAAAAGCCCGGCTACATCATGTGCCGGGCTTTTGTATGGTATTCGGGTCTTTCGTTCTAATGCATAATCGTTCTCATGGTTCCACGACCACCGCCGGGTCCTCCATCCATCATATTAAGCTGACGATTGAGCGAATAGGTAAAGGTGAGCAGAAAATATCTGCCCAGTGAATTGGTAACTGACCTTTCATAGTAATTCACATTGTTGGTTTGTGTAATGCCCAATTCGCTGTCCAGTAAATTGAAAACCGATAGTTTAAGCTCTCCGCTGTTGTTCTTCATAAAGCTGCGGGCAAAGCTCATATCCAGCATGGGAACCTTTCGGTCGAACTCACTGGAGCGCCCCTGGTATATACTATAGTTATATCCTGTCTGTAAACGATAATACTTCAGGAAGGTCCAGCTGGCATTCGACTGGTAGGTTTGATTTAGAAACGCCTGTTCTGTATTGCTGAATTTGTATTGGGTCAACTGGCTGTTGTAATTGGCCGAGAGCATCAACTCAAATTCATCGAGGGGTCGGAAAATATATCGAAGGTTAGGGCTTATGGTGTTGTTTACAATCTCTTGAGAGGTATTATTAAGCATATTTACACTCTGGCTTCTTCTTACAGAGCTGCCTATCATAAAGCGGCTTTTTATCTTATCTACACTAATATTGAAGTGCAGATTACCGCGAAGATTAATGTTGTTATCCACATTTACGGGCATGGTAGTGCGTATCAGAGACTCATCCACAACTACAGAATTGGTGATGTCATTCTCAACGTACTCAGCCGTAAAATTGGCAAACAAACCCAGCGAGCGAACCGGATTGAATGAGTTAAAGCGCATCTGTATACGATGCTGGTAAGAAGGTAGCAGATTGGGGTTACCCATATAAATATTAAGAGGATCGCGATTGTCTGTTACAGGCTGTATCTGTAGTGCGGAGGGCTCGTTGACCGATGTCTCATATTCTGCGGAGAACCGTCGGAAGTTGCTGAACTGATAATTAAATCTGGCTACCGGTAAATTATAATAATAATCACGTTGCACATCCTCTTGCAGGCTAAAGGAATTGCCGTTGAGGGCTGTAATCTGGTAGGCGTTACCCAGGGTGATGTTGTATTTTTCACGATTAAAGCGCATGTTCACCCCTATTCTGTGGTAGGTATAAATATTTTCATAATGATTGGACAGCAGCGGGTTGAGAATTCCGGTGCCATCTGCCTCTTCCAGGTCATTTACTTTTAAGTTAACCTCATCGAGCGACCAGGCAAGGTTGTAATTTCCTTCCAGGAAGAGTCTTTCACTCAATGGTTCGGTATAGGTTAAATCGGTTGACATACGGCTGTTGACGTCCCGGCGATTTTGATTCTGAAGGATGAACTCCTGTGTTATCGCCTCATGATAGAATGTATTCAAGGCGTTGAGGGAAGCATCCTGATCGTTGTTGTTGCGGCTAAGTGATGCCGCAGCAGTAAGTGTTCTTCCGGGTTTTCCCAGGCGTTGACGAAACAACAGTCGCCCGTTATAATCTGTTTTCATTCCCTCCGCATCAACAGTTTGGTTCCCTTCATTTTGAAGGTCTCCATTAATAGCGAATGTACGACTGCTGGTCTGTCCAAAAGTGCTGGTTTCATTAAAGCTGGTGCTTCCGGTAAACAGAAGGCTGCTGTTTTCATTAAACTTATGATCCACCTTTAGGTTTACCCGGTGATTGTAATTCGCATTGTCCTGCAGACTGTTTTGTGCATAGTTGTAGCTTCCTTCTGGCAAGAAATTCTCTCTTTCAAGATCTTCATTCATATCGTGTGCCAGTTGGTTATAGAAATAACTGGAAGTTATCTCGGTACCTGTATTGAGGGTTCGGTTAAAGTTTATTCCTCCGGCCCAGGAGGTAATCAGTCCGTTCGAAGAGGGCCTGCCATCGAAATTAAGGGGTATGGAATTGCTGTTTCGCCCACCAAAACTGACGCCGCCACCACGGGCTATGCTTTGTGTACCGCCGCTGAAATTCATGTAATCGCCAATGGAAAAACCCTGTTGATTAACATTATTCCCCATGCCCAGCAAGGAAATCTGTCCTTTCTTGTCAAATCGATTGAGATTGGTTTTTCCCTGGAAATGGTTGCCAGGTCCATAGCCTAAACTGGTGTTGCCAAAAGAAGCCTCTTTTCTGTCTTCCTTAAGTTCAAGATTCAGGGTACGCTCCCGCTCACCATCATCAATGCCGGTAAAAAGGGATTGCTCTGAGCGCTGATCAAACACATGTACCTTCGAGATGGCATCAGCAGGGATGTTTTGGGTGGCCATCTTGGGGTCGCGACCAAAGAACTCCTTCCCATCTACCAAAACCCTTCGTACGGTTTCACCCTGTGCTTCTACAGTTCCGTCGGATGAGATGACCATGCCGGGCATGCGCTTAAGAAGATCCTCTACCATTTCGTTGGGCAGGGGTTTGAAGGCAAGGGCATCATACTCAATGGTATCGTTTTTTACCTTCATGGGAATGCGTTCCTGTTGTATAGTCACTTCA
>JBEPXC010000285.1:0-4822 GCA_041642035.1 Sphingobacteriia bacterium | reverse complement strand
GTTTCTTCTTATTTCTGGGACTTACCACCCGGGAAGCATTTTCACGCGAATTTGAGTTTAAAGAGTTTCTTCGGCAGTGTTTTCAGATAGGAAACAAAACCTTGCCCCTGATCTCTGTTACAGGTCTGGTTATAGGTCTTGTGCTTACTATCCAGTCGCGTCCTGTATTGGTTGACTTCGGTGCTGAATCGATGTTGCCGGCCATGGTGGCCTTATCTATTATCCGTGAAATGGGACCCGTGGTTACGGCCCTGATTTGCGCCGGAAAAATTGGGTCGGGCATGGGTGCTGAACTGGGCTCCATGAAAGTGACCGAGCAGATCGATGCCATGGAAGTCTCCTCTACGCACCCCGTACGGTTTTTGGTGGTTACCAGAGTGCTGGCAGCCACCCTTATGATTCCTATTTTGGTCTTATATGCCGATGCACTGGGTATTATTGGTAGCTGGGCAGGGGCAAACATTAAAGGAAACGTAACCTTCGTGCTGTTCTTCTCTCAGGCTTTTAGTGCTATAAGCTTTATGGATTTCTTGCCCGCCGTAATAAAAACTTTCTTTTTTGGGGCTGCTATTGGTTTTGTGGGATGCTTTAAAGGCTTTACGGCAGGACGAGGAACCGAGAGTGTTGGTATAGCTGCCAATTCAGCCGTAGTGTTGGCTTCTTTGTTTGTAATCCTTATCGATCTGGTAGCTGTACAAATAACCGATATGCTCTAAAAGAACTATGATGATAAATGCTCAAACAGATAGTAGTCAAATGCCACTGCCGGTTATTGATATCAGGAACCTGAAGAAGGGATTTGGTGTAGTGCCCGTATTGCAGGACCTGTCGTTACAACTTTATGACAACGAAAATCTTGTGGTGCTGGGTAAATCAGGCTCTGGTAAATCGGTGCTGATAAAATGCATTGTACGACTGTTGCGTCCCGATATGGGAAGTATCTCAGTGTTTGGTGAGGATGTAGGTCTTTTGCACAACAAGGAGCTGGCAGTGCTCAGAGAAAAGATTGGCTTCCTGTTTCAGAGTGGAGCCCTGTATGATTCTATGACCATTAAACAGAACCTGGAGTTTCCCCTGAAAAGACTCAGGAAAAATCTTACCCGAAAAGAAAGAGATTTAAAAGTGGAAGAAACGCTTGAAAACGTTGGTTTATCCGACACCTTACATAAAATGCCTTCTGAGCTTTCGGGCGGAATGCGCAAGCGCGCCAGCCTGGCCCGTACGGTTGTCGTTGATCCCATGATTATGCTATACGACGAACCTACTACCGGGCTCGATCCGGTAACTTCGGATGAAATTAGTGCACTGATCAATGAAGTGCAGAAAAAATACAAAACCTCCTCCATCATTATTACCCACGATATTGAATGTGCCCGTGCTACCGCCGATCGCCTTATCATGCTTAAGGATGGCGAGGTGTACCTTGAAGGTGACATCACCACTTTCGAAAAGTCAACCGATGTACTCATCAAATCATTTTTTAAATGATATTAATTATCATACCCATAAAAACGATCAACTATGGACAATTATTCCCCAACATTTAAAGCACGATTAGGCCTGTTTATTGCGGTGGGGCTGGCCATCTTTTTAATTGCCATTTTCTTTATTGGAAAGCAGCAGAATTTATTCAACCCCGTATTTAAACTTACCGCCAACTTCAAGAATGTCAGCGGGCTTCAGGTAGGAAACAATGTTCGCTTCTCGGGTATCAATGTTGGCATTATTGACAACATTATGATCATCAATGATTCGACGGTGCAGGTTGATATGCTCATCAGGAAAAACGTCCAGGAGTTTCTAAAGGCCGACAGTAAAGCAACCATAGGGTCTTCCGGTATTATTGGTGACCGCATACTCACCCTTGCACAGGGAAGTAACAACTCGCCCATAGCAAAAAACGGGCAGCACCTTTCTTCCGATGAACCCTTAGAAACCGATGCTATCTTCGCAAGGCTGGATAATACTGCTGCGGATGTGGAGATTATTGCCAAGGAACTTGCCGAAGTAATGAGTAACATCAATAGTGGCAAAGGTATGCTGGGCCAGTTGATCGTAGATTCGGCCATTGCCGGAAATGTAAGTCAAACCATTGCCAACTTCATGAAAAGTTCTGAGGGACTGGACGAAACCATTGAGGTAACCAAAGAGAATGTGTTTGAGTTTATGGAAAAACTGCAACTTACCGTGGCAAGAACAGAAATTGCCTCCAATGCACTGGGTGAGATAATGGTGAAGATAAACAGTGGGGAGGGCTCTCTGGGTATGTTGATCCAGGATACCGTCATGGCCGCCAACCTATCTGAAACACTGATCAATCTGAAACAAAGCTCTCAAGGACTCGATGATAATATGGAAGCGCTAAAACATAATATATTTTTCAGAGGGTACTTCAGAAAACAAGCTGAAGAAGAGGAACGAAAAAGAATAGAACAGGAGAAAGAGGCGGCCACCGAAGAAGATGTTAATGGTGTTCCCCTAAAGAATTAAATTTCAGGATGGTTGTGTCCTTCGCATTGCCTGTCCCGGTTTTTAAGGAAATGGAAAGTCTTCTATTACTTTTGCCTTTTACCTCATTTGTAATCAGTGAATAATGTAAGTTTTACGGAGTGAATTATAATTTTTCCGTTCGGGTTTAGCCTAGCTTTGTCTTATTCGTAAGGTTTTAAAAACATTTAATTTAACTTAATCAATTTTGTTATGCCTTTATTAACCATTATTATTGTATTGATTGTTGCAGGTCTTCTTCTATGGCTGGTTAATAATTACATTCCCATGGATCGCAAAATAAAGAGCATCCTGAATGTAGTTGTTGTAATTGTTCTCATTATCTGGCTTCTAAAGGTTTTTGGGGTGATTGACAGCATTGGCAGTGTAACCATTTAAAGACTTTTCAGCCATAGTTAACAGAAGATGCGATAGTTCCAATATAGGGGGTGTCGCATCTGTTGCCTTTATACGTAAATAAGTAATAACCATTTTAAAAACAAAATAATGTCAAAATCTAAAGATAGCAAAAACGAGAAATCAGACAAAAAGGCTCCGGCCAAAAATCTGAAAGAAAAAAGAGCCGCTAAAGAGGCTAAACGGGATGAGAAAAATGCCAAAGGCAGAGCAGAAGGCTCGTACTAATATCCCATGCGTGAATCATGTAATTAACTCTACCCATAGTGTAACATGCGCACACCCCGTGCAACTACCTTTGTAAGGTGAAAATTCTTTCACGAGTTAATTTAATACCTATGATTATCCAAAAAGCAATTCTTATTTCGGCAATTCCTTTTGCATTATTTCTATACAGTTGTGATAAAAATGACCCTGCCGATGACCGCCCACAGGTTACTTCTACAGAACCCCTGAGCGATGCAGTAGACGTTGATATCAGTAGTGATATTACAGCAAGCTTCAGTACTGGTATGGATCCTGCCAGTATTAATACCACAACTTTTATTGTAAAGAAAGGTACAATACCCGTGGAGGGGGTAGTAAGTTATTCAGGATCTGAAGCCATCTTTACACCTACCAATGCCTTGATGCTCAACTCTCTTTACACAGCATCTATAACTACGGGTGCACAAAATTTATCCGGTAATCAGCTCACTACAGCTGTGGAATGGGATTTTACCACCTTCTCTTCCTCATCCCCCCAGGCGGTTAACCTAAAAGCTTCAGGGAATTATGTGGTATTGGCCAAAACGGCTATAACCAACAACCCCACATCCAACATTACTGGCGATATGGGTTTGAGCCCGGCAGCCACATCTTATATTACGGGGTTCTCTCTTACCAATGAAACAGGTTATGCAACTTCAACCCAGGTAGTAGGAGGCGGAAGAATTTATGCAGCTGATATGGCAGATCCTACCTCTGCAAATCTTACCACAGCTGTGGAGAATATGATTACAGCCTATAATGATGCAGCTGGGCGCACCTCACCGCATTTCCTGGAACTGGGTACCGGAAACATCGGTGGAAAAACCCTTGAGCCTGGTCTTTACAAATGGACCAATACCGTTACCTTACCTGCTAATATCACCATTTCGGGTGGAGCAGATGAGGTATGGATCTTTCAAATCGCCGAAGACCTTACTGTAAGCAGTGACGTAAAAGTTATTCTTCAAAATGGTGCACAAGCCAAAAATATATTCTGGCAGGTTGCGGGTACAGCTCTTTTTGGTGCAGGCTCGCACTTTGAAGGTACCATCCTGTCGCAAACAGGAATAACCTTTCAAACAGGTGCCACCTTCAATGGAAAGGCACTGGCTCAATCATCCGTTATTCTTGATGGCAATACTGTTGTAAAAACAGAATAATAATTAAGCAGATTATGTCAGTATAAAGAAAAGGACCGACAGCGGTGATACCCTGTAGGTCTTTTTCTCTTTTGTATTACCCGGGCTCGTGTAAAAATAAAAATAGTTGTAGAAAGCAAATTAAAGGGAAGGCATAAAAAAGCAATAATTCTGTGATTTATGTAATTTCTTGAACCAATTGTGTAATGCAATCCTACCTGATTAATACAATCTTTGTAGCTGTAAATACAACCTTCATCAGATGAGATTTGGTGTAACAAAGAAAGAACTTTGAGCCTTTTTAGCATTTCTCATCCACTACTTGACTCTGATACCATATGCATGCTTTGGTATGTAAAGCATCAAATTACTTTATAAACAAACTAAAATAAAAAAAATGAAAAAGTCAATTATCGCATTTCTGATCTCAATTTGCTTTGTTACTATTGGTCTTGCACAGGATTATAATACGGGAATAGGTCTGAGAGCAGGTCCATTCAATGGATTAACCGTCAAGCATTTTGTAAGTG
>JBEPXC010000284.1:0-4864 GCA_041642035.1 Sphingobacteriia bacterium | reverse complement strand
AGTGTATCTGTTTTTGCCGACGATTGTATGACCGCCGATGCCTATGCCACTGCATTTATGGTAATGGGGCTGGAGCAGGCCAAAGTATTTGTGGAAAACCGTAGCGATATGCAGGCATTTTTTATCTACGCCCCCGATACCCTCTCTTATGAAACCTACACAACACCTGGTCTTAAAGTGATTCCGCGCGAAGAACTGGAATAGAGCTTTGCCTAAGAAATCTTCGATGTGAAGCAGTCTTAGATCTCCCCCCTTATTATCGGGTATTACTAGCTGCAAAGAAAAAATCCCGGGCAATATTCTCAAAAAGAATCTGCTCAGGATTTTTTTTGTAAGGGAATTTGTAGCCTAAGACTTCTCTAGGCGTTATAGGATTTTACCTTGATGATCAAATCTGATGTTCTGTCTTCATCTTGGCTCTGGCATTCTTCGGGCTTGCCCGATGCACAGGCACAGGGCACTGCTTTTCCGGTTTTGGGGTCAAAACTGCTTCCGCAGGTTTTTGTAAAAGTGCCACCCGGAACCAGGAACATCTTTATAGCGATGCCTCCTATTGCCAGTGCCAATAAAACTATGGCCAATAATATTACTTGCATTTCTTTTTGATTTTGATGATTTTGCTTTACCTGGGGATAAACAGATAAAAATGTTTTTTGTTTGCCTTCCTTTAACCGACTTTATTTTAGCCAGGAAGAATATTGCTTGTCTACTACCTGGATATGATTAAAAAGCCATTCTTTTAAAAAGCGAAAGGTTTCTATAGAGACCTCTCTCTTGCCATTTTTGAAATCCTGAATCAGCTCTGAAAGTTTTGCAATCAAATCGTTATGTAGGGTTTTATGCTCCTCCAGGCCCGGAAAGTTAACTTCAACCATTTTCTTTTCCTCCGCATCAAAATGGTATTGGGTATATGCCTGCAATTCCTCCAGGATTACATTTAACTTTTCTTTTCCCTGCCCTTTGAGCATGGCGGTATGCAAATCGTTTATGATTTGCACCAGTTTCTTATGGTCGTTGTCGAATTGATCTACCTTGACGCTATACAACGAATTATTCCATTCAATGAGTGCCATATTGTTTTTGGTTTAGATGAGTTTCAGTACCCAAATATAGCAAGGAAACAGCAAAAAAACCTCGGTGTTATCCTTAAAAGTTATGATAGTTGTTAGAAAAATTAATCTCTTTTAACGACAAATTTGTGCCAAAATTATGGCGGTTGCTACCGAAGCATTGAGAGACTCCGGTAGGTTGCTGTTTTCATGGGCGCGGGGTATGTATAGTTTTTGCGTAATAAAGCGATGGGTGGCTTCTGAAATCCCCCTCGATTCATTCCCAATGATAAGAATCCCCTGTTTAGGCAGGTCCTTTTCAAAGATGTTATCTCCATCGAGCAATGCACCCATTACAGGTAATGATTGAGGTATATTGACCAGGAACTCCTCTATAGGAGCATAATAAATTCTGGTTCTGATGAACGAACCCATGGTGGCCTGTATCACTTTTGAATTGTATATATCTGCCGATTGCATGGAGCAAACTATATTGGTGATACCGAACCATTCGGCAGTGCGGATGATGGTACCCAAATTGCCCGGATCCTGTATGTCTTCGAGCAGCAGGGTGATGTTATTGCTGAGGTTGACATCCAGGATGTTGTACTGTGGCATTCTTACCACTGCCAGCACTTTGTTGGGGGTAGTGAGAGAGCTGATTCTTTCCAGCTCTTTCTCGCTGATGGTCTGGTAGCGGATATTCTTGCCTTTAATCACTACATGATCCCAGCTATCCAGGGCAAAAACATCCAGGACTTCCCAGGGGCTTTCCAGCAACTCGTTGACAATCTTTTCGCCTTCGGCGACAAATAACCCTTCGTGTTTTCTAACTTTCTTCTGGCTGAGCGATTTGAGCCACTTTATTTTCACAGATGAGAGCATGGGGCCGGTGTTGGATAAAAAGAAACCTGCCTCCCGGTAGGAAAGCAGGTTGTAAAAATAAGCTGTTGATTGTTATTCGGCGATTACTTCAAACTTAATGTCGAAGCGAACTTCTTTATGCAGGTTTACTTTGGCTTTATAAACACCAACTTCTTTCACTGCATCACCGTCCACCATAATTTTCTTACGGTCGATATCAATGTCGTATTGTTTCTTAATGGCTTCAGCAATTTGCAGTGCATTTACAGAACCGAAAATTTTACCCGATGTACCTACTTTAGCACCGATCTTCACGTGAATATCAGTCATTTTGTCGGCCATTTTTTCGGCTTCTTTTTTCACCTTGTCCTCTTTAAAGGCTCTTTGCTTAAGCGTCTCGGCGAGTTTTTTCTTCTCTGAAGATATGGCTAACATGGCCAAACCTTGCGGGATAAGAAAGTTACGGGCATAACCGTCTTTCACGGTTAAAATATCATCTTTAAACCCTAAGTTGGGTACGTCTTGTTTAAGAATAATTTCCATTGTATTTTCTCCCTATTTTAAAAGATCTGCTACATAAGGCATAAGAGAAAGATGTCTTGCTCGTTTAACTGCCTGGGCTACTTTTTTTTGAAACTTCATTGAAGTACCGGTAAGACGACGGGGAAGAATCTTGCCCTGTTCGTTTACAAACTTCAAAAGGAAGTTAGCGTCTTTGTAATCAATATACTTGATGCCCGCTTTTTTAAAACGGCAGTATTTTTTCTTCTTGATATCAACGGCTATGGGTGCCAGATATCTTATCTCAGAATTTTGCTGATTTGCCATGGATTAATGTTTTTGAAGGTTTACGATTTGGTTTCTTCTACCTTAGGAGCACTTTTCTCTCTGCGTTTCTTTTCGTTATAGGCAATGGCGAATTTGTCCAATGCTACGGTGAGAAAGCGGATAATGCGCTCATCCCTTTTCATTTCAAGCTCCATTTGAGCTACCAGGGTAGGTTCTGCCTTAAATTCGATCAGGTGATAAAAACCTGTTGACTTCTTCTGGATAGGATAGGCCATTTTGCGCAATCCCCAGTGGTCTTCAAAAACAATCTCAGCTCCTTTGTCTTTCAGATACGTCTGAAACTTACTTACCGCTTCCTTCATCTGTTCATCAGATAAAACGGGAGTCATAATGAAAACGGTCTCGTATTGTCTTACCATTTGACTTTGATTTATAAAATATTAATAAATAATGAATTGTGATAAAATTATCCGTATAAAAACGGAGTGCAAAGGTAATGAAAAAATTATATAAAGAAGCCATCACCCAACAAAAAAATACCTTTATCTCAACAAAAGTAATCCTTTTTCTTTGGGCAAAGCTTAAGTAATTACCTTTGTGCCCGATAAATTCTTACAAGGTATGAAGCAGGAAAATAAGCCCCAAATGCTCGACTGGCTGGTATTGATAGGGTTAATGTTAATATGGGGCAGTTCGTTTATTCTTATTAAAAAGGGTTTACAGAGTTTCGATAATTTGCAGGTTGGTGCCTTGCGAGTAGGTATCTCCTTTTTTGCCTTGTTGCCCTTTGCTGTATCGAGGCTGCGCAAAATCAAAAAGAAAAACTTTTATCTTTTTGTTATTGCCGGTTTGTTTGGCAATGCATTGCCCGCCTTCTTGTTTGCCAAAGCTCAAACCGGAATGGATAGCCTTATGGCCGGAATTCTCAATTCCCTCACCCCGCTCTTTACCCTGTTGCTGGGCGTATGGTTTTTTGGACGACGCACACACTGGATGAACGTGGCAGGGGTATTTACGGGATTTCTGGGTGCTGCCGGACTACTCTTTGTTGCCGGGGGAGGCAGTTTCAATCTAAATATTGTACCTGCCTTGTTTGTCATCATGGCAACCATTTGTTATGCCATTCAAATGAATTTCATCAAAAATTACCTAACGGGATACGATCCCCTGACCATTGCCTCGCTGGCATTTGTGTTTATAGGTATACCGGCCATCTTTTTTCTGTTGCTCAATACAGATTTTATCTACCGTATAACCCATGTGCCGGGCAGTTGGGAAGGACTGGGTTATATTGCCATTTTGTCGGTACTGGGCACGGCCATTGCTATTGTGGCTAATTTCTGGCTTATCAAACGCACCTCGGCACTTTTTGCCAGCAGTGTAACCTATCTGATGCCTATTGTGTCCATTGGCTGGGGCATTCTTGACGGCGAGCCTTTTTTGGTGGTCTATGCCTTCTGGATACTGGTTATTCTGCTGGGCGTTTATATGGCCAACCGACCACCCGAGCGTATGAAGCGAATGTTTCGATATTTTCGCCCTAAGACCCGATGACTTGAATGCAACGGTAAATGCCGCTACTCCTACTTTCCTGGCTGCTTTTTTTGCCTGTTACCTATAAAGGTGCAAATGCCTGCCCCTGGTGAGATGTCTTGCCCGGGCCTTCCTTTTTTTGAGCATAAGCGTATCATAAGCGTATCATAAGCGTACCATAAACGTTTTTATACGGCTATACAGCGCAATATATACGCTTAAAATACGTTTATAATACGACAGGATGCCTGATGGGTTTTTTTCAGAATTCCCTTTTATTATGCACTTAAAATTTGAATTATGGCAATTTCTCAACAAGGGTTTTTCGGAAATTTCAGTGGTCGGTTTGGCAACCTCCTGGTATACCAGGTTAAGGGCAAGACCATTGTTCGTACAGCGCCAACCACAAGAAAGGACAATGGTACTGCGGCTTTGAAGCAGGTTCGCAATGATTTCTCCCGTGTGATGAAGATTATGCAGGCGGTAAAACCATTTATCAGAATGGGCTTTAACGATGTGGCGGGCAATGGATCGGCCTTTCATTCTGCCTTGTCGGCCAACCTGTTGGTTTATCGCCAGGCGGCAATGCCCGACGATTTTAAGTGGTTGATGCTTAGTCGTGGTGAGCG
>JBEPXC010000283.1:0-4872 GCA_041642035.1 Sphingobacteriia bacterium | reverse complement strand
TAGTATTTTGCTGAATCTTCTACCAGGAGGATTACCTGCACCATGCCGATGGAAATATCGTTTTCCACATTCATACGGTCTTCAATAAACTTCACCATGGCCAGGAAAACATTGGAATCGCCATTCCAGACAAATATCTTATCGATAGAGCTGATGGTTTTATTGCCATCTTCAAACAGGCCGATATCGCTGTTGTTGTTGAGCAGGAGGAAAATGGGCAGGTTATGGTATATCTGTTTGATGATCCTGCTGAGTTGTATGGGGGTGGATTTGTCAACGCCCATCATCACAATAACCAGGTCGAAGTGCTTTTCCTGCAGTCTCTCCAGGGCTTCTTCCGGGGTGGATACGCCGGTGATGCGGGGTGCCGAAGATAAATTCAACTGATAATATTCTCCCCGCACCTGTTCAAAAAACCTACCTTCCTGCTCAATGATGTATGCATCGTAAAGATTGGCCACCAGCAGTATTTCACGCACTTTGTAGGGCATAAGATCGTGGTAGATGTCTTTGTCGGAATGGTGTTTGACGAGGAATTTTTGCAGCAGCTGTCTGCTCATGGCGGCATGAGAGCGCTCCGATTCGGGCTTCTCCTGTTCTTTTTGCGAGCTGCTTTTATGAAGCAATTCTTTTCCGATTAAGGTGTTAAGGTTTCCGGAGATGATTGAGCTGAGGTTATTGATCAAATCGCGCTCTTCAATTAAAAAGGGTCCTTCGTCGAGCATGGGGTGCTTGCTGAGATAAAAGACCTCAATGGATCCTTCTTTAGCATCGATGGTTTCGAAGGATTTTTTTTGATGCCATTCAGTTTCCCTGAATTTCTCACTGCTGGTATAGGATTTGCCTGCATATTTTATCCGGGCCACTGCATCGTTGGGATACTGCCAGGCAGGAGGGAGGATCTGGGCTATTTCACGGAGCATCTGATCTACACTTTTTTCCTGCCTGAGGATGCGGGTGCTCTGGTTGATGGCACCCAACTCTTTGAGCCTTTCGCGTTTCTCGGCCAGGATTTTGTTTATTTCATCCTGGCTGATGCTTAAAATAGTATGTTGAGGGTTGCTTTCACCCAGCTTGTGATGGTTATCCTCCCGCGGAATTGAGGTTTTGTCTTTCATTTTTTTGTGTGTTGATTTTGGGCGTTCTAAAATAGTAATTCTATCTGGTGTCATGAAAGAATTATTGAAATAAACTTATATGAAGAGGATTAGCTTGCCAAACCGGCTGAAATAGAATCCGACAGGCAACCCTTGCTATTCTATAGTTAAAATATTTGTAAAAAGCAAGCGATTGCCTATAAATATTTGTTTTTTATAAAAACGCCTACGGGTTGAAAAATACCTTAAAATTGTGATCATACATTAATTCTTATTTTTATTCACCCCAAAAAAAGACACAATGAACGTACAATTGAAAAAATTCATGGATTATGTTATAACCAAGAATCCGGCTGAGAAAGAATTTCATCAGGCAGTAGAGGAGGTAGCAGAAAGTATTTTGCCCTTTTTGGAGGAAAATCCAAAGTATAAGGCAGCCAAGGTTTTTGAGCGAATGGTAGAACCTGAGCGGGTAATCATGTTCAGGATTCCCTGGATAGACGACAAGGGAGAAGTTCAGGTCAACCGGGGCTTTCGCATCGAGATGAACAGTGCTATCGGTCCTTATAAAGGGGGATTACGTTTTCATCCGACCGTAAACCTGGGTATCTTGAAGTTTCTTGCCTTTGAGCAGGTCTTTAAAAACAGCCTTACTTCATTGCCCATGGGTGGTGGCAAGGGAGGGAGTGATTTTGACCCAAAGGGTAAATCAGACAATGAAGTGATGCGGTTTTGCCAGAGCTTCATGACCGAGCTGAGCCGTCATATAGGTCCAGATACCGATGTTCCTGCCGGCGATATCGGTGTGGGAGGCCGTGAGATAGGATTTATGTTTGGGCAGTACAAACGTATCCGTAATGAATTTACAGGAGTTTTAACGGGCAAAGGTCTGGAGTATGGAGGCAGTCTGATCAGACCCGAAGCCACCGGTTATGGATGCGTATACTTTGCCCAGGAAATGCTGGCCACCATAAACGAAACCTTTAAGGACAAGACCGTTGCCATAAGTGGCTCGGGCAATGTGGCTCAGTATGCCACCCAAAAAGTTATTGAACTGGGAGGTCTCGTGGTTACCCTTTCCGATTCATCAGGATATATATATGATGCTGATGGTATTGATAGTGAAAAGCTGGCCTATATCATGGAGCTGAAGAACCTCAGGAGAGGTCGTTTGCGCGAATATGCCGATCGCTATGGCTGCGAATATGCCGAGGGAAACAGTCGGCCCTGGGGTGAGAAATGCGAAATTGCGCTGCCTTGTGCCACTGAAAATGAAATCAATGGTGAAGAGGCACAAAAACTCATCGATAATGGTTGTATATGTGTTAGCGAAGGGGCAAATATGCCCTCTACACCCGAGGCCGTTGAAGTATATCTGAAGCATAAAATTCTGTATGGACCCGGAAAAGCTGCCAACGCCGGCGGGGTAGCTACCTCAGGCCTTGAGATGAGTCAAAATTCACTGCGTCTGTCATGGACCCGTGAGGAGGTTGACGAACGGCTTCATGCCATCATGGTAAATATTCATAAAACCTGTGTAAAGTATGGGCAGGAAGATGATTTTGTGAATTACGTTAAAGGCGCCAACATTGGTGGGTTCGTAAAGGTTGCGGATGCTATGATGGCGCAGGGGTATGTATAAAAAGTACTACTTTTTAAATTTTCTTTGATGGAAATGATGAGTTGCTATAGATTATAGCTGGGACATGGGGGACTTGAGGGACCAATGCTAAATACAGAAAACGCATGTTCCCCGGAGTGAGGTGAGGAGTCTGATTATTTTATTCTGCCATGGTATTTGGTGAGATAATACTTGCAGAAGGAATGGAAAAGGTTGATGTCGTCCTTGTTGAGGAGCATCAACCTTTCCATTATACGGGTATAAATAAGATTGTCGGGCATTAATTTAACGTCGTGTAGTATTTGTTCTGCTTTTTCACGTATCACAGGAAGCTCCGCTTTTACAGGCTTGGTATCTTCTTTTTTAGTCCATTGCAGGGTTAATTTACTCACATAGGTGGCATATACCATAACCGATTGCGCCAGGTTGAGCGAGGGATATTTATTTACCATGGGAATAGTAGAAAGTATGTGGCAACAGCTGAGCTGTTCGTTGCTCATGCCTGATTCTTCACCTCCAAATACAATGGCCACCGTGCCAATGGTATCACCCTTATCCAGAATAACCCGGGGTAGTTCTTCGGCTAAAACATAGGTTTCGGCAACATTTCTTTTTTTTGCCGTACTACCAATAACCAGGTCGATCCCTTTTATGGCCTGATCGAGGGTCAAAAATACCCTGGCTTGTTCAAGGATATCACCGGATGCGTGTGCCGTGGCTCTTGCTTTTTCGCCCTGGTGATTGGTAAGGGGATTGACCAGGAATAATTTTTCAATGCCCATGGTTTTGAGTGCACGAGCAGCGGCACCGATATTTTCTTCCCTGGCAGGGTTTACGAGTATAAATATTATTTCAGGCAATGTCAAACAGGTTGTTTAAGGGTTAGTAGAGGCTGTATAATTCTTTTGGTAAAGGTGGCCCTGCAAAAAGCCTGGTTTTTTTTAACGGGTCAAATATAGGAAAAACATTGCCAGGAGAAAATCAAAATCTTTTTGAAGTTTTCAGCGAACTAGAATTAAACAAAAATGTGATGTTAGGCTTTACCGCTGATCAAGAACTTTTAAGTATCGATCCCTTATTGTTCTTAACTGGTCGAGGGTAAGGTTTTCTCTGTATATCCGTACCAGCTCAGTGATGTTCCCTCTTTCCATAAAAGCAGCTCTTGCGGCATCGAAAAACAAGAGTGAAGTATCATATTTTACTTCACTGGTAACCATTTTAAAATCCTCCCAACTGACAAAGTAGGGTATGGTAAAATAGGCGCGGTGGGGGCGTTCCTGTTCTATAAATATTCCTTCCTCCAGTGGAGTGAGATCCAGGTATTTGTTGATGTTGATAATACCCATTTGGTTTTGAATTTTCCGGTAGCTCTTTTTAAGTCTAACATCCATTTTTTCAAACATAGCCTGCACGGCATGAATCTGATTGTATCGCTTAAGATTATGCATGCGTACCACATGATAATGTTCGGTTGCAATAGAAATGTAACCGGGCGCTGCATCGAGTTTGGGATAGCATTGCGATCGGATTTCTGTCACTACCCTGGTGATTTTTTCATGGGTATAAAACTGATCCAGCAGCCAATACAAATGTTCGGGTTTATCTTCGCGTGGCTGATCTGCGTAATAACCAAAAAATGGGGCTGCAGACTCCAAAATGGTTATCTGAAGATCAAGATTCGGATCGGAAACTATAGAGAGCGGTTCTTCTTTGGTTATCCAGCCAAATCTTTCTATGGAGGCGGGGGTACTTTGATTTTCCATATATTAAGCGTTTTAGGGTTGATTTTTTTCTGATTACACATCAGAGGTTCAGATAGTATTGAGGTGTAAAATTAAGTACAGAAGGTTGTATATAGAAATGTAAAAAACCGAAAAATGTTTACTTGTCCAGGTGTACATCCAACTGAGGGAATGGGAAATTAAGCCCTTCTTCGGGGAATGTTTTGTAAATTTTTTCGTTCATATCAAAATAAACACTCCAATAGTCAGAAGCATTAACCCATGCTCTTACCACAATGTTTACCGAACTATCGGCAAGGGCTGTTAGGGCAACAAAAGGAGCAGGGGTTGTAAGTATGCGGGAGTCGGCGGCAATAAGGGTTAGAATTACCCCTTTGGCTTTTTCGAAGTCATCTCCATAGGTAACGCCGAC
>JBEPXC010000282.1:0-4876 GCA_041642035.1 Sphingobacteriia bacterium | reverse complement strand
ATTAAAAACCCATCAGGAATCTTCTATAGAGGAAAAACCTGATCTTGCTGAAAAGGAATTGCCCCTTGAAATTATTTATGTAAACAAACAATTTGAAGCCATTACAGGCTTGCTTGCCAAAGAGTTAAATGAAAATCCCAAAAGATTCATGGATATTGTTCACCTTGAGGATCGTAAGGGGTTTTTGCGCGATATTGCCGGCGCTGTAGCCAAAAAGACATCTTTAACCTGGGAAGGTCGGGTGATGAATAATGATCGGGTACGATGGGTTCGTTTCGAGGCTGTACCACGTAATAATGACCACCATGGTTTTATCTGGACTGGCGTTGCAATGGATATAAGCATCCAGAAAAAGATGGAGTTTGATATTTTGCATCGCAAGGCATTTGAACGTTTGATAACGGAATTGTCATCAATGTTTCTAAATGTTTCTTTTGCCAATTGTGATCAGATACTGGAAACAGCACTTGCCCGTTTGGGTGCCTTTTCTAAAACAGACCGAGCCTATATTTTCCTTCTTAATGACAAGGAGTCTACTGCCAGCAATACGCATGAGTGGTGTGCTAAGGGTATTGAATGCCACAAGCAAAACCTCCAACAGATGGCTTACAGTGATATCCCTCAATGGATGAGACAGCTAAAAGAAACAAAGCCTATAAACATATATGATACAGCCCGGTTGTCAGAAGTTTGGAGCAATGAGTCCCGTCTTCTTGTTTCACAGGGCATTAAATCTGTGGCGGCTGTCCCGGTAATTTCGGGTGACAACCTTTATGGGTTTGTAGGATTCGACTCGGTGAGAGAGCACCGCCAATGGAAAGATTACGAAATACAATTGCTAAGAGTATTCTCTGATCTGGTTTATAACGCACTGGAGAAAAGCAAGGCTGAACGAAAGCTCGTAGAGTCGCAGCAGATGCTTCGTACTGTTTTGGATAGCATCGTGGTAAGGGTATTCTGGAAAGATACGGCCCTACAATACAAGGGTTGCAACAAAGCCTTCGCCAAAGATGCCGGACTGCGCAATCCTGAGGATATTAACGGATTGAGTGATTTTGATTTGCTCTGGAATGGACTGGCTGAGAAATATCAGCAAGAAGATCAACTGATCATGGAAAGCTGCATACCCATGTTTAACCAGGAGGACTTCTACAAGGGAACAAGTGGGGAGACAAAATGGATCCGCATTTCAAGGCTTCCTCTAATCAATACCCTGGGTGATGTAATAGGCATTTTAGGAACCTATTACGATATTACAGAACAGAAAGCGGCAGCCGATGCACTTAGCAAATCTGAGAAAAAATATCGTATCCTTACCGAGAATGCCTTTGATGGAATATATCTCTTGCGCAACGACAATCTGGAATATGTGAATCATCGCTTCTGCGACATTACCGGGTATAGCTACCAGGAACTTACCTCCGATCATTTTAATATCTTTTCTCTTTTTACACCGCAAAGCAAAGAACTTGCTCAATACAGAAAGCAGGCCCGTAAAGAAGATCAAGAAATCCCCAACACCTACGAGATGCAGATAATCACTCGCTCAGGCGACATTAAGGATATGGAGATTAGTACCAACAAGCTTGAAGGTGACGGGCAGGATCATCTTATCCTGGGTATTATGCGCGATATTTGTGAACGCAAAAATAATGAACTGCTGCGAAATGAAGTTTCTATCGCTAACCAATCGGCAATATTCAAACAAAATTTCCTGGCCAATATGAGCCATGAAATACGTACGCCACTCACAGGTGTGCTGGGTATGATCGAAATATTGGCCGCTACACAGCTTGATCCTGTGCAGCTAGACTATATAAAAACCCTTCGGCTATCGACGGAAAATCTCAGGGAAATAATCAATCAGATTCTTGATTATTCAAAGATAGAGGCCGGTGAGACTCATCTTAAAACTATGGTTTTCGAAACAGCTTCACTCTTTGATAATGCCCGCAAGCTCTACCAGGCTTCCTGCGAAAAAGATGTACACCTTACTATTGAGGTGCACCCCGGGATACCACAATTTATTGAAGCAGACGAACAAAGACTATCGCAGGTTATCAACAATCTGCTCTCGAATGCTATAAAATTTACAGAAAAAGGACATATATGCATCAAAGCCAGGGTAGAAGATTGCCCCGACGATCAACGGGTGTTGATAAAAATTTGGGTTGAAGATACGGGTATTGGCATTTGTGAAAATGCCATATTACGTTTGTTTAAGCCATTTGGGCAAGTTGATAATGAAGATAGAAGACAGTTTGATGGCACAGGTCTGGGGCTATCTATTAGCAAAGAACTCGTAAAATTAATGCAGGGTGATATGGGGGTAAGCAGCACAGCAGGTAAAGGGAGCACTTTTTGGTTTACCTTTGTGGCCAACAGAAGTTCTTTGCCCGCTCAGAATGAACCCTTGCAATCTCAGTCAAAATCCCCTGTTGTGGGGCTACACATCTTATTTGCTGAAGATAAAATTATCAATCAGAAGGTTGTCAGCCTGATGCTAACAAGCCTGGGGCATAAAGTCACCCTTGCCAACAACGGGCAAGAAGTTCTTGATATTTTTATGCCAGATACTTTTGATCTTATTCTTATGGATATCCAGATGCCTGTTATGGATGGAATTACAGCCACCGGAAAACTTAAGGAAATCTATGATGTTTTGCCTCCCATCGTGGGGTTAAGTGCCAATGCTTTTGAAGGCGATCGTGAAAAGTACATGGCGCAGGGTCTGGATGAGTATCTTACCAAACCTGTTAATTCACGCGATCTTAGCATGATGATCAATCAGCTTCAACTTAACTTACCCCAGGTATAACCATGAAAAAAATTCTTATCATTGAAGATAATGCCGGGGTAGCAGAGCTTATTGGGGGCTGTCTTAAGGCTTCAGGGTATCAGACTCTAATTGCCTGCGATGGAAATAAGGCCATGGAGTTTCTGGGTGGGGCTGACATTGATATGGTTATCCTTGATTACTCGCTCCCTGATATGGATGGCAAGCAAATTATTGCTGCCGTCAACGCTGAAAAGGTTAAGATGCCTCCCTTTATCGTTTCTACCGGTCGGGGCGATGAACAGCTGGCTGTGGATATGATGAAGCTTGGAGCTTACGATTATCTTATCAAGGACAAAACCTTAATCAGCCGCCTGCCTGAGGTAGTAGCCAAGCTAGATTATGAGATTGAAAGAGAACGGGAACTCAAACATGCCCAGCTCGCTTTAATTCAAAGTGAAGAACGTTTCCGCAATTTCGTGGAAAAATCAGGTGACTTTTTTATCAAGATCTCTTCAGAAGGTTATTTTAATTACGTCTCACCCAACTGGGAAGTGCATGTGGGGTATTCTTTTAATGAGATAGCTTCAAAAGAAATCTTTAATTTCCTTCATTCGGATGACATCACTTTGCTGAAAACACATATCGACAAGGCGGTGAAAGCCGAAAATAATCATTTCTCAACCGAATACCGGATTAAAGATGCTCGTGGAGATTGGAAATACCATGCCGTTAAGGGTTATTCTGTGTTGGAGGATGATAAAATATTTGTCAACTGCATTGCCAGAGATATCACTGAAACCAAGCTTATGGGAAAAAAAATTGCCCTGGCTGTTTTTTCCGCCGAGGAAAACGAGAAAAAACGTTTTGCCGAAAAACTTCACGAAGATATAGGGCCGCTGATTTCTGCTATAAAAATGTCTGTTGGCCGCATCAAATCACTGGATAATATTGAAGAAAAGGGGCTTTCTATTATACAATATGCCGATAAACTCATTGATGATACCGTCGACCAGGTAAGGGCTCTGGCCAATGATCTGGTGCCCAATGTTATCAACGACTTTGGTCTCATAAGGGCCATTAGGGCACAGGTTAAACAACGCAACAATAAGAAGAACAGGGAAATACTATTCTCTTCTGATGCCGATTCCAGTGATACGGATAAGTTAACCTCCATAATTCTTTATCGTGCGTTACTCAAATTAATCAAACTCTCCTCTAAAAGTCCCGGCTCTTCGCAAATTCAGATCGACATTAAGCTTAACAATGATAAATTACATATCATTTATGTTGATCCTCACTTTCAGAGACTTCAGGAAAAAGCTAACAACAATCTTGTGCTTGATCCCGGACTTGAAAATATGAAAAGCCGTATTGAAGCCTTAGATGGCAACATGAGATACGAGACATACCCCCCCAATGGTATCCGGGTAAATATCGTGGTTCCGGATCACCAGTAATCTTTTTGACCTGTTCGTTGTTTACTATCTAATCAACATTTGTTCGGCAGTTTCTATAAAAAACGTCACTAAACCTTATTACCTGTCGGAAAAATTGTATTTTTAAGCATGATAATTCTGTCTTTGCTTTGAGATTGTATTATAGATCATCAAACTAACCGGTTTAGAAAACCATAAGGCTCTTCCTTATGAAAATCATCAGATTGATTTGCATATTATTTGTTTTGAGTATATTACCTGCCCCATGTGCTTTGGCCTTCGAAAAAAGCATCCGAGTGGGAGTCTATGATATGCCATCAAAAATATTTTTTGATGATACGAATCAACCTGCAGGATACTTTTTTGACCTTATACAGGCCGCAACACAGAAAACAGGTTTTGCTACCTGGATGCAGCACCCGGAAATTCTGAAAAACAAAAGCGTTGATATGCTGCCCGATGGATTATGGAGGCATCAACGAATATTTAATAGGGGATTGAATAAGATTTCCCTCACAATTTTCCGGCTGCAGTTGTCTTCCCTGCCTGGTAACGAAATTATTAATGATAGGACTGATAAGCTTTATATCAGCAGAGTTCCCTTTTATAGCCATTGGCTATTTTTATCTTCTCTCTTTGGACTCCTGCTGCTAATTATACT
>JBEPXC010000281.1:0-4926 GCA_041642035.1 Sphingobacteriia bacterium | reverse complement strand
AAAGGCCTGGTAAAACGTATAGGCTATGCCATAAGTGCCATTACGTATGCAGCCTTTACGGTTTATGTTGTATCCCTTATTACCGGTAGTGGAACAGGAGGTGGTAATGGAGGAGGAGACTCAAAAACGTTTTTTGTTGATAAACTGCTGGAGCAACCTTTTGGCCAATGGCTGGTAGGCATTGTTGCGCTGATAATTGCTGGAAGGGGCCTGGCACAGATATATCAAGGATTTAGTGGCAAATTCAAAAAGGACATCAAAGATGCTCAGGTTGACGATAACATCAGGAAGACATACAACCTGGGTGGCAAAGCAGGTTATATGTCCAGAGGTATTGTCTTTTGCATTATTGGTTACTTCTTTATTCAGGCGGCGGTGCAAGCAAATCCTAATCAGGCTGAGGGCACCGAAGGTGTATTTAGCTTCCTAAGCGCTAAAGGGGGCCCATGGTTAATGGGGCTAATCGCACTGGGTTTATTTCTTTATGGCATGTTTATGTTTGTCAGAGCTCGCTATGGTACCATCAACTATTCAAAGTAATTACACCACAGGGCATCCATCTAATATCAGATGCCGTTAATCTCTTCGTATATCTCATTAAAAATTAGGGAATCGTCCTTGAAATAACTCCACTGCCTCCTACTGAGCCAGTGAAGCTTAATTAATCAGGCCTTTACAAATATTTTGGGAAATGCTATTAAGTATTTGGATACCCCAGGGGCAGGTATAATCAAAATAAAGGATAATCCCAAGGAGCATCAGTTTATTTACTGCATTGATAACAATGGTTAATTAATCAGTCAACCAGGAAAAGGAAGTCAATTAATAGGGCATCTGCCCATAAAAGAAAAAGCAGATATCGGAAAATCCTCTACCTGCTTTTTTCTTTGTTTTGTTAACATCAAGAGATTTTAACAAAACATTTCAAACCCAAAATCAAACAAAAACAAACAAACAAACAAACAAACCAAATAAAACGAACTTAAACAAACAAACTATTTTATCATAACCAATTTAATCTTATACTTCAAGATTCATCGTAACCCGCTGAATCTTCTGAAGGATTATTTCAATATCATCGTCCAGGTTAATCTGTACAATTTTGATATCGGGGAAGCGATTCAAAAGATATCCCATGAGCTGATGGCTAAACTTATCGGTAATCATTGGTCCTAAAACGACCAGGTCATGATCCATTTGTTCAACTAAAGTGCACAGGTGATTATATCTTAAGGCCTTGCCTACAATTTGCAGACTGGGGCTTTTTTTTAATATTTCAGTAATGCCATTTAACATGATATCACTGCTTTCAGCAATTATTATTCGGATTTCAACCATGTCATATAATTTTAATCAAATTTACAACCCTAAAAGCTTCCATAAAACCGTAATTCTACGTGATATTTATTCGTGTAACACTGAATTTCAACCCTCCTAAATGCCCCCCTTACATGCATATATAACGAATAAGGAAGACCCCATATTACGTCAGATATGTTGGACAAACGTGCTGTAAATCAAATTACTCATATAACCCAAAAACCAAAGCCTCAAAACAAAAAGGCTTTGAGGCTTTGGTTTATAGGTTTTTATTCAAAGTTGCTAAGTCAGCAACGATAATAAACAGGTAAGCTTAGATATGTATTATTTTATTTTTAATGGCAAATTTGATCAACTCGACTGAATTTTTCATATTGGTCTTTTGCAGGATATGGTTCTTATGTGATTCAATGGTACGAACACTCAAAAACAATTTGTCTGCTATTTCTGAATTATTAAACCCTTCGGCAAAAAGTTGCAGCACTTCTAGTTCTCTGCGGGTTAATTGGGGTAAGATATTTTCATCCTGCTGCCGCTTGCTGGCATAGTTCTTTACAATTTCATCGGAAATGGTAGAATGAAAGTAATTTTTACCCTTTGATACCGTAGTTATTGCTTCCACCAACTCTTCAGAGGAAACATCCTTGGGTACATATCCATCTGCGCCGGCATCTATGGCTTCGGAGATGTTATTATAATCCGAATGCATAGAGAGGATCAATACTTTGATCAGGGGAAATTTCTTTTTTATAGATGCGGTAAGTTGAATGCCCGACATTTCCGGCATAGTAATATCAACCAGGATTACATCAGGTTGTACCCGCTTTAGCATCACTAAAGTATCTTTTCCACTGTGGGCCACCCCGGCAACTTCTATATCGCGGGCTCCCTTTAAAAACAATCCTATACAATCGGTAACCAGCTTGTGATCATCAACAATAATTACCTGTATTGATTCTGCCATTTGCGTTATTTTTATCCTTGGCTATTTTAAATATTGTAATATTTTGTAATTATTAATCCCTTTGCTAATACAAATTAACGATAAGTTTGTGAATTATACAAAAGAATTTCACCCGTCTAAAAAAAAACACAAAATCAGTTGCCTTTTTTGTTAAATATAGTGGCACTCGCTTGCGCTGTGGGCATTACCAACATGTCGTTAATATTAACATGCTCTGGTAAATGTACACAAAACTCTACACATTGCGCAATATCTTCTGCTTTTAGAGGAGTATATCCAACATAAACATTCTTTGCGCTATCAGTATCTCCTTTAAAACGAACCTGAGAAAATTCAGTATCGGCTGCACCGGGGCTGATCAGAGTAACTTTTATATTATGCTCCACCAACTCCATGCGCATGGCTTCTGAAAGGCTCTTTACGGCATGTTTTGTAGCACAATATACGTTCCCTTTGGGATAAGTTTCGCGCCCGGCCACACTACCAATATTGATAATGTGTCCTTTATTTTTTTCAATCATTCGGGGAATGACGGCTTTACTCACATACAACAACCCTTTGACATTGGTATCAATCATGGTATCCCAATCCTGGGTGTCTGCCTCCTGCAAAAAGCTTAACCCCAAGGCTAAGCCCGCATTATTCACAAGAATATCGATATCTGAAAAAGCTGAGGGAAGCTTATCAATATTCTTAAGCACAGCTTCTTTTTCTCTTACATCAAAAATCAGACTGTGTACTTGCACGTTATACTGTTGGGTTAATTCGCGGGCTAACTCATCAATGCGCTCTTTTCTTCTGGCATTGAGAATCAAATTGTACCCGTGTTTAGCAAACATTTGAGCGCAGGCATATCCAAATCCACTGCTGGCACCTGTAATTAGTACTGTTTTGGTCATATTACTTAAATAATGTGTGATTTAAAAGGAGTCATTCCACAATAAAAACTATAATTAATTGGCATGATGGCATTTACATGAACTATGCACACCCGAGATTTTGCAAGCTGGTGCATATTTCTGCTTCTATCGCTGCAAACAAAGCCAACAATACATATTTATATACGGAAGGAGGGTACAAAGGTTTATCATTTAGGTACGGGAAAGCCATTTATTTACAATTTTTTTCAAATGCAAGGCCGGCAACTTTGTTGAATGCACCCAAAAGAACCATAGAAATGGCAGAGCCGGTATTTTATACCTGACAATCCCTCCATAAGCCACAGATATCATCCCTGTAAGACCTAAAAGCAATAGGGAAAACCATAAGCCGGCCCATTTACCCTCATATTGGTTTAGCTTTTTTCGATCATAAAACAGCAGCATATAAAGCAGAAGAAAGACAATCAAAAGGTTCTCTATTGACGCCATCAAGGTAACAGGGGAATAGGCTTCAAAAAGATGAGGTCGGAACAGGGCATAAATTATTCCCATAAAAAAAGCTCGTGTTACATCCCATAATTCAGGCGTAAGTACTCTTGTATGTATTAAACTCCCCGCATCCTGATGAAGAGAATGTGCAATATATTCATTATGCTTGCTGGCAATGACTTGTAAAATATCAAAGGACGGAAAAAAATATCCTGCCATTAAAACCATCACTATACATCCCATGATAATTAAACCATAGTACATATTTACCTTCCAGGCAGGCAGATTTCTGCTGATATAAAAGGCCAGCATACAGGGAAGCCAAAGAAAAAGTGTATAGGGCTTGAGCAATAACAGTATAAAGGTAAAAAACAACAGCAGGATGCTCTGATTAAGTTTTCCCTTTTTCCCAACCAGGAGATTATCAAAATAGTATATCCATAAGCCAAACGACCATAAAAGCAAACCCTCTTTAAGAATTCCTGAGCCCCAGAACAAGAGACTGGGAAACAGGAAAACTCCAATCAGCAGCCATGAAACCTTGCTTTGATCTGAATATCTCAGAAAAAACCGGTACAATCCAACCAAACCCGTGAAGGAGAGTACATTTATAAAAACATTGTGCACCCAGATACTGCCTCCCGAAAATAGGAATGCCAGGGCATTGAAGCGAATCATAAGTCTGTTGTCATTATAAAGGGGCGATTCCCATGGCCTATACCAATGCGACATCTGTTCATAATAAACAGCCAGATGAGATGCCGAGGCATCAATACCTGTTATCAACCGCAGGTAATCCCACGGATTTTCATTCAGTGCTGAGAAAAGAATCCTGCCATCATTGAAATACTTATAAATATCAGCATATTCAGGATCGGTATAGTAGTAGGTGTATATATATATCAGAAACATCCCTGCCATTACCTTCAGGGTGAAAAACAATACCAGTATGGGATAGGATAAACCAGGCAGATTTCGAAAAAAAGATATTTTCTTCAACAAAAAACCAAAGAGAATAAAATATCCAAGACTCAACAACAGGTGCATTTCTTTTTTCTGCCAAAGATATATTATTGAAATTTAATTTAACACCTCTTCCTGAACTTTAGTTTATCACAGGTTGTTAAAACACCAATATAAACACTAAACCAATGATTAAGAACTTCACAAAAACAGCATTACTACTGATTTTCCTTATTGCAACCTCATGTGGCTATGCTGGCTCAAATAAAAATACCTTTATGGAACAAAACAAAATGAACGAAAACAGCC
>JBEPXC010000280.1:0-4941 GCA_041642035.1 Sphingobacteriia bacterium | reverse complement strand
AAAATTAAGACGCGATTAATCGGTCAATAAAAATAATCGCGTCTCTTTCAATATATTATATTAAATAAAAAGGCATAGAATATTACTTCTTACAAATGTATTACTTCATTGTAGGCAGCAGCAGTAGCTTCCATAAAAGCTTCGCTCATAGTAGGATGCGGGTGTACTGCTTTTATGATTTCATGCCCTGTGGTTTCCAGCTTACGGGCTACTACGGCTTCGGCAATCATCTCGGTAACATTAGCACCAATCATATGTACGCCCAGGAGTTCGCCATATTTGGCATCAAAGATTACTTTTATAAACCCATCTTTGGTACCTGCAGCGCTGGCTTTTCCGGAAGCAGAAAACGGAAATTTCCCCACCTTGATGTCGAACCCTGCCTCTTTAGCCAGCTTTTCGGTGTATCCTACCGAGGCTACTTCAGGGCTGGAATAAGTGCACGCCGGAATATTATTGTAATCAATGGGTTCGGGATGATGACCGGCAATCTTTTCTACACACAGGATTCCTTCAGCCGAGGCAACATGAGCAAGGGCCTGGCCTGACACTACATCACCAATGGCATAATACCCTTCTACATTGGTTTGGTAGTATTCATCCACCACAATTTTATCCTTCTCGGTTTTGATTCCCGTTTCTTCCAGACCAATACCTTCAATATTAGTACTTATTCCTACAGCCGAAAGCACAATATCTGCCTCTATTGTTTCTTCTCCTTTGGTTGTTTTTACTTTCACCAGACATTTATCGCCAGAAGTATCAACAGCTTCCACTGTTGATCTGGTCATGATTTTCATACCCGCCTTTTTAAAGGATCGTTCCAGTTGTTTAGAAATATCTTCATCTTCAACGGGAACTATGGCAGGCATATATTCTACCAGGGTAACTTTGGTACCAATGGCATTGTAAAAATAGGCAAATTCAGAACCTATGGCTCCAGATCCCACAACTACCATGCTTTGGGGTTGCTTATCCAACACCATGGCCTTACGGTACCCGATGACTTTTTGTCCATCCTGTTTGAGATTAGGTAATTCACGCGAACGTGCTCCAGTGGCTATTATGATATGACTGGCTGTATATTCGGTAGAATTCCCATCCTCTGATTTCACCTCTACTTTTTTGCCTGGCAACAGTTTACCAAAGCCATTCAGGTGATCGATCTTATTCTTTTTAAAAAGAAACTGGATTCCTTTGCTCATACCTGCAGCCACTTCCCTGCTGCGCTTTACCATGGCTGCAAAATCAGGTTTGGCTTCTCCTTCAAAGCTTACCCCATAATCTTTTGCATGGGAAATATATTCAAAGACATTGGCACTCTTAAGCAGTGCTTTGGTAGGAATACATCCCCAGTTGAGGCATACACCACCCAATTCGGCTTTTTCCACCACACCTACCTTCATGCCTAGCTGAGATGCACGAATAGCAGCTACATATCCGCCGGGGCCACTGCCAATAATAATCAAATCATAATCCATATCTTATTATATTTAAATTTCGTAATGATTTTATGTGCTAAATTATAAATTTTTAATCGTTTTATGGGTGATATAATATCGTATTTTCTAACAAGCCAGACCAAGAGATGTTTACATTTCAAGAGATAAAAAGGTGCAAAAACCTGAATGAATCTAATTTTGAACAGGCTCAGGTGAATAAGGCAATTTTACTCTTTTCGCGGAAAACAACATATAAGTGATTCCAAAAGACAAAAACAACAAAGAGATGGAAAAGGCTACAGTAAAGCCCCAGGCTTCATAAAAAGCAATGCCTAAAAACGGAGCAAAAAGACTACGCACGGCAGTAAGCACTAAATGCACCGACTGATAATTGCCTGCCTCCTCAGGTGGGCAAAAGTAGGCAGAGCCAATAAACCAGGTCAGGGCCATTGTGGCCGCAAACACCCCATTAAAAACCATGTATAATACGAGCATATAGTAAAGCCTAATATCCCAGAACTCTATGTATGCGGGAAAGAACTGAGTGAGGGCAAGGAAGAAAACATACAAAAACATAGAAGAGAAGGAGATGGCTGCAAACCTCCTGGGGTCTATCCTTCCCATCAATTTGCCAAAGAATGGCAACATAACAATGGCCAATACATTGTACCCGTTTTTATAAAATGCCACACTGGAATAGTTAAGACTCAACTGATGTTCGAAAAAGAGGACCAACAAGGTTGCTGAAGTCATAAAACCAAAGCCATATAACATAAAGCCTACCTCGAAATCAAAAAACGCTCTGTTGGTTTTGAGGATATTAACCATTCCCAGGGCCGATCCCTTCACAGATTTCCAGAACCCACGGGTTTTTGTTGCCATCTGTGCTGCCTGATGTGGGATAAGTGAAAGGAGAAAAACGGATAATACCCCTAATACAGCCGCCACCGGAAAAATGTAAACAAAAGCATAATGATCGATATCGAGTATCCAGCCATAAAAGAAAGTGGTGACCATCATAACAATCTTATTGAGAGTGGTAGAATAGCTGTACAAACGAGAGAAATTTTGATGCCTGTATGAGGTTTTCAAGAAAAGATTTATCGTAGGCCATATCACGGTATTGCCCAGGTAGTAAATAAAAAAAATCAACAGGAAGATAAAATGATATATCGAATCACCACCCAGTTGTTCGGCACTTCGTGGAAAGAAGAACAGCGCCATAAGCGGCAATCGGGTCAGTAAGGCTGCATAGCGTAGCATTCCCCTTTTATTACGTACATGCTTAAGCCATTCGTTCATGAGTATCAGCAGCAGAAATACTACTACCGCCAGCTGAAAAAGAACCGCCAGCTGATAGTTTGACCCCAGCAGGCTCTTGACAAAAACAAATTCATTTAAAATAATTAATCCTGCAATGATTCCTTCGAGGAAGGAATACGATAAATGCAACACAAAAGTCTTCCGCTCGCGGGGCAGCAAATCACTCATACCAAAAAGTCAACTAAAAGCGGCATTTTTACCTGCCTGATGTAACAAAATAAAATCATTCCTGTTCAGGCAAAAATCAATTCGGGGTAATCTATTTTCTTGCGTACCTCTTCGGTGTTGATTTTGTCGGCAAATTCCTTTTTAAGAAATCGCACAGTAGGATATGCCTCCATATTTTTATCGGAATAGGGTTTGAAAAGTTCCTTTAGCTGTTCTTTGGAAGCATCGGGATTGAGGTAGTTCATGATTTTATCCTCAGTAAGCAGCAAAAGCATCCTTGAACCATTGGGTGATTTGGGATTATTGTGCAACTTTTTGGTCAGATCATTTGGGGGAGTGGTAATGATGGAAAAACCCGCCAAGAGTTCACCCGTTTCCTCATCAACCTCCTCCGACCAGACTCCTGCGGCGTAAAATATACCCCGGGAGGGGTAGATAAAATAAGGATAAACCTGACCACTGAAATGAAAAAATTCAAAATATCCGTCTAAAAGGATAATGCATCGCCGGGAAAAGACCACCTCCTTATGCACGAAAAATACGTTCTCGCAAGTAGAGTTGATCAATTCGCGGGAATATCTTTTCCCTGTTTTCGAATCATGATAGCTCCATTGCAGGCCCCATTTCATATTTCTATAATACAACCCCTTTTCAGAAGAATAAAGCATGACCGTTATTTCGGCTCCGGCCTTTCCTACGGCAACATAGTACTCGCGAAATCTCATCTCGGACTTTCCCACAAAAGTCTTATAATACAATTGTGCAATCTCATCATCGGGCTGCTTGTCAAGTCGACGCAGCATCTCTTTTCGTACATTCTTTGTTCCTACCCAATAACACATAAATGAAAATACATCTACTAACCAACAAAATAACTCACCAAATCTATTTCTATCAAACATCAAATCATTTACCGTCCTCCATTTCTGAGATGAATCAAAGAGAACAGGAAGGGTATTGATTAATCACTGAAATACGCAATACTTTAATTTCCATACAATCCCATTATCGTAGGAACGAGTATTTTTAATGAATTGAATACCTTAATCCCATGTAGAACATTCTTCCCAAAATGGGGCCCCATATCATGGAGGCATCGAAATCAGTTCCATAAGGATTGTCGTATCCGATAATGGCATTCTGCTGCGTAAAGTTAGTTAAATTCTCGCCTCCTACATACAGTTCGAGCTTATTCAATTTTCTTGTTACCTGAGCATGGAAAATGGTATACGCTGGTGACCGGGCCGGCATGCGAAATCTCTCAGGAAGCATGCTGGTTTCTGGAATACGGCTCTGTCCATTGAATTGCGCAGTAAGATCAAATTGCCATTTATTGCTGCTCGTAGCATAAGACCCGGAGAGCATCCCCTTATAATTGTTTACAAAGGGCTTTGCCATCAGCTCGCCATCAATGGTAGTTTTAACATCGGTAACGCGATAGGCCGCCGTTAGATCAAACAGGCGCAAAGGCTGAAATTTAAATTCAACCTGAGCATTGTTGGCATAGGATTTCCCATCGAGGTTATAGAAACGTGCCACACCATATTCAGAGTCAACATCCACAATAAGCTGATTGATAAAATCCGTGCGGTAATATTCCACAGCCACGGAGGCATCATTGCTCAAAAAGCGGAAAGACTGGGTAATACTGCCACCATAATTCCATGCTTCTTCAGCATTAATATCTTCTTCAAAGCGCAATTTACGGTTGCTGACCAGCAGTGCGGTGTTCTCAGCAATCATATTGGGTACACGATAACCCTTACCGGCAGATGCCCGCAAGGTGATAGAAGGAGACAAGTCAGAACGCAGATGCAGGCGTGGAGTTAAAAAGGTGCCGTGTAGGTTGTGAAAATCGGCACGCATACCCAGAATACCAACAAATTTTTCACTGCTATAGGTATATTGTGCAAATACGCCGGGAACTGATTCCACCCTATCCAGATAAGTTCCTTCATCATTTACTACCAGTGATTCCTTGTAGTCATCAAGGGTATAACTTATCCCA
>JBEPXC010000279.1:0-4971 GCA_041642035.1 Sphingobacteriia bacterium | reverse complement strand
ATCCCATTCTTCGTTGAGACCCTTTGACATTCCTTGGTTCCATGGACCACGGGCACCATTTCCGCCAGACATTTTAAAGTATTTATTACTGTATCTGGGATCACCTTGAAGAATTCCCGGAGGAAAAATAGGCTGTAATTCTCCCAGGGCAGTTTCAAACATCTGGAAGTGTGCTACTTCAAGTGTCATTAAAAAAGACAGGCTTTTATTTCACCAGAAAACCATCTGTAAACTGGGTCTGGTCCTGGGGATATTCCCCCCTTTATATGTAGAAATTCCCCTCAGGAAGTATAATTAAAAAAGGCTTCCTGTATAATTCACAGGAAGCCTTTTTTCAAGATGATATGAGATTATCTATACATCAATTTTCGCATATTTGGCGTTTTTCTCAATAAACTCTCTGCGTGGGGGAACTTCGTCACCCATGAGCATGGAGAAGGTGCGATTGGCTTCAGCTGCGTTTACAATGTCTACTTGTCTTAAGAGCCTGAATTCAGGGTTCATCGTGGTATCCCATAATTGCTCTGCGTTCATCTCTCCCAAACCTTTATATCGCTGGAAGTGTATTCCGGTTTCTTTTCCGTTTCTGGCCATTTCAGCTATAATCTCTTTTCTTTGTTCATCATTCCAGGCATATACTTCTTCCTTACCTTTTTTTACCAGATAAAGGGGAGGAGTAGCAATATAAACATAGCCTTTCTCAATGAGTTCGCGCATGTATCTGAAAAAGAATGTAAGGATAAGTGTTGCAATGTGGCTACCATCCACGTCGGCATCCGTCATGATGATCACTTTGTGATAGCGCAATTTTTCCAGATTAAGAGCTTTTGAGTCTTCAACGGTTCCAATATGCACTCCCAGGGCGGTGAAAATGGTTTTTATTTCTTCATTTTCAAATATTTTGTGCGGCATGGCCTTTTCCACATTCAGAATTTTACCTCTTAAGGGAAGAATAGCCTGAAACTTTCTGTCGCGACCCTGTTTGGCAGTCCCTCCTGCAGAGTCACCCTCCACCAGGTATATTTCAGCGAGTTCAGGGTTGCGTTCACTACAATCGGATAATTTGCCGGGCAGACCTGTTGAACTCAAGACACTCTTCCGTTGTACAAGCTCGCGTGCCTTGCGTGCAGCATGTCGTGCTGTAGCGGCCAGGATAACTTTGTTAACTATGGTTTTTGCTTCTTTGGGATGTTCATCGAGGTAATAATTGAGCATTTCGCTCACGGCCTGATCAACGGCTCCAGCGACTTCATTATTTCCAAGCTTCGTTTTGGTTTGACCTTCAAATTGTGGTTCTGCAACTTTCACAGAAATAACCGCTGTAAGTCCCTCGCGAAAGTCGTCACCGCTGATCTCGAATTTTAATTTAGAGAGCATACCTGATTTGTCGGCATAACTTTTCAAGGTGCGTGTAAGGGCACGACGAAAACCGGCCAAGTGCGTTCCACCTTCTATGGTGTTGATGTTGTTAACATACGACTGGAGGTTTTCAGCAAAGGATGAGTTATATTGCATGGCGACCTCAACAGGAATACCTGATTTCTCACCATCCATGTAGATGGGCTCATCTATAAGTTTTTCGCGTGTATCATCAAGATATTGTACAAATTCTTTCAGGCCATCGATGGAAAGAAATTCTTCATGCATCGGGTTGCCCTCTTCATCTTTATGGCGCATATCGGTGATGGTAAGCGTAACCCCCTTATTCAGAAAAGAAAGCTCACGCAGTCTGTTGGAAAGAATTTCGTAGCTGTATTCTGATACAATAAAAATGCTGTCGTCGGGCAGAAAGGTTACCTGGGTGCCTGTTTTATCCGATGTACCTATTTCCCTGACAGGGTAGAGGGGAGCTCCTTTGCTGTATTCCTGCTCATACATCTTGCCGCCGCGATATACATCCACTTTCAGATGTGATGATAAAGCATTGACACAACTCACACCTACACCGTGCAAACCACCGGAAACCTTATAACTATCTTTGTTGAATTTACCCCCGGCGTGCAATACTGTCATTACAACCTCCAGGGCACTTCTTCCTTCCTTTTCGTGTATATCAACCGGAATACCGCGACCATTATCGAGAACAGTAACAGAATTGTCTTCGTTGATGATAACATTTATAGTATCACAATGACCGGCCATGGACTCGTCTATGGAGTTGTCAACTACCTCATAAACTAAATGATGAAGACCTTTATTGCTAATGTCTCCGATATACATAGCAGGTCTTTTTCTTACTGCTTCAAGGCCTTCCAGTACCTGGATACTGGTGGCGTCGTAATTCATCTCTTTAGGGATGATTGCTTTGGTCTCTTCGCTCATATTTTAATTTATTCTGAATAACCCACAAAGATAAGCTTTTTAATGGGTTTTTACCCTAAAAACTAGGCAAAAATAGCAATAAAAAAAGATTCCTTTTGCCTCCGTATATTATTGATATGCAATACGATAAGAATGTGTTAACACATTGTTGAAAACTATTTAAAAATCATTCTTTTCTAAAGTTAAAATATTGTGAAATATGGATGATTTCCAAACCTGGAAATAGCAATGAATCGCTCCTGCATTTGGAGCAAAGACGGTTCACAGATGAGCTGTTGTAGTGCTTTGTTTGTTGCACATTCCCCTAAAAGGCATAGGTTACTCCACCCAATACATTAAACCGTTGTGAAGGATAATTATACCATCTTTCCAACGATTGGTTTTGTACATTGTTTAAATTGAGAAATACCGAAAGTATTTTGGTGTAGCGGTATTCAATTCCAAAATTGGCATCAACATGAAACCCGTGTATTTCGTGGCTTCTTATCCCCAGGGGAGATGTTGCATCGGGGATGCGTGCATAGACAGAGTTTCTTGCATTGGCACCGGCACTAAGAATAATTTTGTCCTGAATGTTGTATTTGAAGTTTAAGCTTAGTTCAAGAGTGGGCTCATGCCAGGGTTCCAGCTCATTATCGAGGGTATACTGATAATAATCAGAAGCAAAACGTACTTTCAGGCGTTCTCCGATATTGGAAAATATCTCGGTGCTGAAAGTAAATAAACGTACATCATCATATACAATCAGAAACCTGTTGGAAAGGGGTGAACTGAAATCATTTACGAAAAACGGATAATTGCTGATGCTGCTGTTACTGATAGAAATGTTGTAGGAAGCAAAAGAACTGATAGATCCTTTAAAACCCCCTCTAATTTCAGACTTTTTGTTCATGAATCGATAAGGAACAGAGGTTTGCATGAAAGGGTTGACCTGGGTTAGATCACGCATGTTATGTTTGGTAAGTTCTCCGGATAGAGATGCATAGGCAAAGAGAACATTATTGATTAGGTTTACCTGCGCTCCAGCAAGAGGATAGAACCGCATGTAGTTGGTTGTGTCTGCCTGGATGCTTGCATTGATACCAACGTAAAAATTGAAATCCTTGAATTTTGCTGATAGAGTAGGTACTATTCTGAAAACTGCAGTGTTGGCTGTATCGGCCAGGGTTTGATTGCGATAATAATCTGCTCCTAAATCCAGGTGGAAAGTTTGTTTTTGGGCAAACCCCATAGGATCCTCGCGCAAGGTCTTTTGAAGGGCTCCCCTGAAATTTACTCTTTGCTCCGAAGCGTCATAACTATCTGTAAGATAATGATACTGAAAATTAAATTTGTGTTGAAGCTTAGTGCTGTCAAGGTAATTGCTTTGCACACCGATTTGTGGTGAAACAAAATTGAAACGCTGTCGGTAATCTTTCTTTTTCAGTGTATCAATGAATGCCTGGTCTTCTATTTCTTCGGGGCGGAAACCGTAAAAGTGTACCATATTCCCTTCGTAGCCCAAATTAGCATGCAAGGTATGGTTGCCGTAAAACCTTTTGGCAAACAAATCAACCCGATTGTCGCTGTATCCGCTATGCGCGTAATCTTCTATTTTACCTGCAGAAGATAAATGTCTTAGGTGGAGGCCATAATGATATTCATTGGATCTAAGTGTATTGTAAAAAACCTCCCCGTACGGGGTGATATAATTACCCAAACCTGCTTTTACATATCCTTTATAGATCTTAGCGAGGGGCTCGCCCTTCATACGCGCTGCACTGAGAGGCTCAAGGTTAAAGCGTACAGGAATCTGTTGGGGGTTGATTTGATAATCAAATTCAATATCCAGATTCAGGGTATCTTCTATAGCAGGATTGAAATTAATCTTAAAAGCATCAGAAATGGTTGGCTCATAGGGTGCAATAACCTTCACCTCGTCAAAATCCATTTCCTGTGCCGCCAGGGGTTGGCTTAAAAGCCAAAGTAAGCCGATTATTCCTGAAATAAAGGGAAAATATAAATTATTGGACCTAAATATCATGGCTATTGAAGGTGTTGTAGTTGTCATGGTTAAAATATTTCCTGATTTGTTTTGCTCTGGTTGCTAAAGTCGATTTCGAGTGTATCGGGTGTTTTTTCCTGTTTGTTTAACTCTTCCTGCCTGTCTATATCAGCTAATTTCTGCATGGCAAGTTGCTTGAGGTCTTGGCCTTCATAGTTATCAATTATACTTTGCAGGGTATGTCGTGCCTGAAAAATATTATCCTGAACAAGATAATTATCTGCCAGCAGGATAAATGTTTTCGCCAGCCAGTAGTCATAGGAGGCCAGTAAATTCATATACTCAAATATCAGCTTTTCCGTTTGTGCATAATTGCCTTGTTTAAATTCAATCAATGCCAGGTTATATTTGGCTTCTGCTGCCATAGCATTTTCAGCAATCTTGTTGGTTTCAGCAAAATATTGATTCGCTGTAGCAAGATCATTATTACCCTTAGCCGAACGGGCAATTAGCAAATGGGCTTCCTGTTTAATTTCTCGTGTTATTTTGTCGTTTTCTAACACCCTACGAGCTGCCTCAATGGTCTGATCGTATCTTTCCAGTTTTTCAAGCGATCTCATCTGTCCGATACGTGCCTCCTGCACATTACTGGGAAATTCGGCAAT
>JBEPXC010000278.1:0-4978 GCA_041642035.1 Sphingobacteriia bacterium | reverse complement strand
TTTCTATAGTTTGTCTTGTAAGGAAACCGTATACATTTAATATTTATTTCTCTAATGCAAAGATAAGACAAATAACAACAACAATATTTATTTTATTTACAAGATGTTATTTGTTTCACAACGTAGGCCTATTTTTATTTCATCAGCAAACCCTATTTATCTGTAATAGCGTTTGTTGGATCAATTGTTTAGTTATTTACAAGCCATGTTCAACCCAATTAAAAGAGTTTATTCTTACACGAACACGTAAAGATACTTTTTGTTTGGATACTATTTTCTTTATTCGGCCTGTTTTTGTTTTATCTATGCCTCACATACCACAATTATAAAAGATAGTAAATAATCACCAACCAGAAAGTAAAACTATCTGGCTGGTGACTCTAAAGAACTATATACTCAGAAAAAAGTTTAGTAATGTTTACGGGGAGTATAGTGTGTGTGCAGCAGATCGTGTGATCTGTGGCCAAGGGGTTTGTGCAGGAATGATTTGTATATTTCCTGTACTTCGGGGTTCTCGTGTGATTTACGCACGGCTTTGCCTTCATCCTCTTCATAAATAGCTGCGGCACGTTTTTTACGGATTTCCATATTGGTAGGAATGGGTTGGCCCCCACCTCCGATACAACCACCAGGACAACCCATAACCTCAATGAAGTGGTAGTTAGCGCTACCATTCTTAACATTGGTCATCAACTCATTGGCATTGGCCAAACCATGTGCTATAGCTACTTTGAGTTCAACTCCCTCTAAAAAGCTCCATTCGGGTTTAACATCCTTAATTTTCACCGATGCTTCCTTGATCCCTTCCATACCCCTGACGGGCTTGATGTTGAGATTGGCAAAAGGTACTTCCCTTCCGGTAACGATCTCGTAAGCAGTACGAATAGCTGCTTCCATAACACCTCCGGTAGCACCGAATATTACAGCAGCTCCTGTTGATTCGCCCAATATACTGTCGTATTTTTCATCTTCCAGTTTTTCGAAATCAATACCAGCCTGTTTAATCATCATTCCCATCTCGCGGGTGGTAAGAACAAAGTCTACATCTTTATACCCACTTCCACGCATCTCAGGACGATCAGCCTCATATTTCTTGGCAGTACAAGGCATAATTGAAACCACAACCATTTCGGCAGGATTTTTATTGATCTTATCCGCATAGTAGGTTTTGGCCAAAGGCCCAAACATTTGCTGTGGAGATTTACATGTTGAAAGATTATCCAGCATCTCAGGGAAAATATGTTCCTGGAATTTAATCCATCCCGGCGAACAACTTGTCATCATTGGAAGTGCTACATTCTTACCATCGACCAAAGCTTCCTTAAGCCTGGTGAGCAACTCTGTGCCCTCTTCCATAATGGTAAGGTCGGCAGCAAAATCAGTATCCAGTACTTTGTCAAAGCCCAGTCTACGCAGCGCAGCAACCATCTTTCCGGTTGAGCGGTTGGGACCCAGGCCAAATTCTTCACTAATGGCAACACGTGTAGCAGGAGCAGTTTGTACTACCACAAACTTTTTGGGATCGTAGATGGCATCAAACACCTGGTCAATGTAGTTGCGCTCTACCAATGATGCAGTAGGACATCTGTTGATACATTGTCCGCAATTGGTGCATACCACCTCATGCATGGGTTTATCCATAAAAGAAGAAATCTTCATGTCTTTTCCCTTATGGGTAACAGCCAGAGCACTGACGGATTGTAATTGCGTGCATGTTCTGACACACCGTTGACAACGGATACACTTAGAATCGTCCTTTTCAATTGAGGGTGAAGAAATATCAACAGCAGTTTTTCTCATTACATCGAGAAACATCTTATTGCCCGTGCGGTATTCATTTGAAAGTTCCTGTAATTCGCAATTACCATTCTTGTAACAAATGGTACACTCAGCATTATGTTCAGAGAGCAACAATTCAATGATATGCTTGCGGGCTTGTCTTACCTTCATGCTGTTGGTAAGGATTTCCATTCCTTCTGAAACGGGAGTTGCACAGGAAGCAGGCAATACACGGTTTCCCAGCTGTTCTACCACACATACGCGACAGTTTCCTGCTACGCAAAGATCATCATGATGACAAAGGGTAGGAATTTTAAAATTGAGCTGCCGGGCTGCCTCCAGAATCGAAGTGCCTTCATCAACAGAAACATTCAGATTGTTTATTTTTAGATTTACTTTATATTTATTCATTTTTTTCTCCATTTAATATTGTTATACCTTAAGAATCAAATTCAATGATCAGGAAAAAATACCTGGTTGATTTAATAGATTATTTCCTCCCGGAAGTTGTTGATGATTGAATTGAAAGGATTAGGAGCGGATTGGCCAAGTCCACATTTAGAGGCGAGTTTCATCGTCTCTGATAGTTTCTGAAGTTCATCCAGGTAACTGGGATGCTTATTGCCCTTCTTAACGGCTTCGATCCCCTTAAGTAATTGCTGGCAACCGATACGACAAGGGGTGCACTGTCCACAAGACTCTTCTTCAAAGAACTCGAGGTAATCGGTAAGAATATTAAACATAGATCGTGTGCTATTAAAGAGCATCATAGATCCACCGGTGGGAATACCCTCAAATCCAATAACTGTTTCCTTAAAGTGCTTGCGTGCAACACAGTATCCTGAGGCTCCACCTATCTGAACAGCTTTGGTATCACCATCACCAAACTCATTGACAAAGTCTTCGAGGCTCATACCCAGTTCCAGCTCATAAATGCCAGCTTTGGGAGTATCACCCGATACAGAGAATACCTTGGATCCTCGGGAGTCGAAGGTCCCCATTTCCTTAAATTTGGTAGGGCCCTCTTTAGTAATCATCAAGGCAAACACCAGGGTCTCAACATTATTGATGGAAGTTGGTTTGCCCAGGTAACCGGCAGTAGTTGGGAAGGGTGGTTTATTACGTGGTTCTCCACGTTTACCTTCCATCGATTCCATAAGAGCTGTTTCTTCTCCACATACATAGGCACCACTTCCTGAATTAATGCGAATGGTAAAGTCAAAATTAAGTTCCTTCAATTGTGCATGAAATTTCTCTATGGCCGCATTTAGACTGGGAAGTAGAAAGTTATATTCGCCCCGTAGATAGATGTATCCTTCATTAGCTCCGGTTGCTTTGCCACAAAGAGCCATTCCGGCGAGTACTTTTTCAGGAACCCGGGTTAAGATCTCACGATCCTTAAAAGTACCCGGTTCACCTTCATCGGCATTACAAATCACATATTTTGATTCCGCTTCTTCATTTTTGGCAAATTTCCATTTCAAACCTGTTGGAAACCCAGCGCCTCCGCGTCCTCGAAGGCCTGAATCAATTATATCAAGAATTATCTCATCCTGGCTTCTTTTAAAAGAGCGCTCAAGGACTTCGAGATAATCCACTTTTTCAAAAATAAGATCAACTTTTTTTATTTTGTTATCCATAATAAATGTGCTTTAGGTAGTTAATTTTTACTCCGGTATATTCAATTATTTCTGCTTAAGGTATTCCTGAATGACTTCCACCGCTGATTGGGGAGTTACTTCAGGATACACTTCATCATTAATAAGCATAACCGGGCCTTTGTGACACCATCCAAGACAGTTTGCCTGCAAAAGGCTGAATTTACCGTCGGAAGTATTTTCTCCTAACTTAATTTTTAACAAGTCCTCTAAAGCTTCAATTACTGCGTCTTTCCCCTTCATGTGACAAGTAATGGTTTTACAAACCCTGATGATGTTTTTGCCACGGGGTTTGGTATCCATGAAGGTGTAAAAGGAGGCTGTACCATAAACATCAGCTGCGCTGATATCCAGCTCTCTGGCAATAGTTACCATCGCTTCTTCCGATAGAAACCTTTCTGATTGAACTACAGCCTGTAGAATTGGCATGAGGCTTTCACGCTTGTGACCATGAATCTCGGCCTGCTGTTTTACTAGTTGTTCAATGTTTGTCATAAATGTTAACCCTTTCTGTTTTTAAATGTGTGTATTGAGTTTAGGAACTCTTTGGTTTTGACTCCAAATATAAGCAGGCTTTTTCAATTAAATAATTTTTTCTTTATTTATTTTGTATACAATCCCTTATTTAGAATCATACTAAATAATTTTTTCTTAATTAACTCTAATCCGGTTGCTATGGGTGCTTTGCAGTCAGGCTAATCCATTATTGTCTTCTTCCGATTAAAAATGGCACATGTTTATTGTACTTAAGAAGGATTGCAATCATCGTTAATTATATTTTTTTTCATTATTCTACGAAAAAAATAGATAGGTTTGCAAGTAAAATCACTATATCATGGAAGAAACAACCCACCGATATTTTTTACATATAAGTTTTGATGGATACGCATACAAAGGTTGGCAAATTCAACCTGGAGTAAAGACGGTACAAAAAACCATAGAAGAGGCTTTCTCGACAATCCTACGCAGAGAAATTACAATAACAGGTGCCGGACGCACAGACACAGGAGTACATGCAAAAAACTACACTGCACATGTGGATTTGGATTTTGAAAAGGAGAGCTCTAAAGTGGGTCAGCTGGTGTATAAACTTAACAGAATATTGCCTCCAGATATTGCTATCCATGGACTTGAAAGGGTAAATCCAGAGGCACATGCCCGATTTAGCGCTCTAAGCAGAAGCTATGAATACATCATCTGTAAAAAAAAGAATCCGTTCTTAATTAACAGGGCTTGGCGGGTAGAAAAAGAACTGAATGTTACGCTTATGCAAAAAATTACGGAAAAGCTTACTGAATTCATTGACTTCCAAAGCTTTTCAAAAGTAAATACCCAGGTAAGCCATTATCGTTGCAATATTATGAAAGCAGGTTGGTACGAGGCAAAGGATATGCTCATTTTTCATATTACAGCTGACCGGTTCTTAAGAAATATGGTTCGTGCAATGGTAGGAACTTTGGTAGAAGCAGGATTGGGGAAAACATCATTGGAGGAATTCACTGAAATAGTAGTAAGCAAAAACCGAAGCAATGCAGGATATT
>JBEPXC010000277.1:0-4983 GCA_041642035.1 Sphingobacteriia bacterium | reverse complement strand
AGCAATATTTATTCAATATAGCATAAGAGTATGAATTTAAGAAGGGCAAACAGAGCGGTACACCGGGATTTGGGATACTTTTTTTTCGGCATGTGTATCATATATGGAATTTCGGGTATAGCACTAAATCACCGCCATGAATGGAATTCGAATTTTATCATAGAACAGGAGACTTTTACTGCAGCAGAGGCTGATGAATCCTTAACGGGAAGAGCCATGGTTATGGAGGTGCTTAAACAGGCCGGAGATGGCTTTGAATATAAAACACACCTGGAGTCAGGCTCCCATATTAGAATTTTTGTTGAGGGAGGCACCATCAATTATAATAGAGAAACAGGAGCTGGGCATGTTGAACGCATAAGAAAGCGCCCGGTGTTTAATGAAATGAATTTTCTTCACTATAATACCCCACGTAAGTTGTGGACATGGTTTTCTGATTTGTATGCCTTAGGCCTTGTCATCCTGGCCGTATCGGGATTGTTTGTTTTAAAGGGTAAAAATGGTTTTAGCCGCAGAGGGGTATACTTTGTTGCCACAGGTATTTTGATTCCTTTACTGTTGCTCTATTTATACCTGAGCCACTAAAAAATAACAGGACAATATATCATCATCCTGCTATTCTTATTGGGTATACGAAAATTACTTGCGGATTTTTTGCGAGAATTTCTTGGGTGAAATCATATTTTCAGGTTTAAGAAACTCATCGAGCTCTTCCTTTGACAACATTCCTTTCTCGAGCACCAACTCGTACACCCCTTTATTAGTAAGCATGGCCTCTTTGGCAAGCACTGTGCAGGCTTCATACCCAAGAACAGGGTTTAGTGCCGTCACCAGGCCAATACTGTTCATTACCATATTCCTGCAATGGTCGGCATTGGCAGTAATTCCGGATATGCACCGATGCAGCAGGGTTGTCATCCCATTTTTGAGCATCTCAATAGATTCAAAAAGACTCTGTACGATGATGGGTTCCATTACGTTGAGTTCAAGCTGACCTGCTTCTGCAGCCAGCGTTACGGTCAGGTCGTTGCCGATAACCTTGTAGGCAATCTGATTGACCACCTCCGGAATAACCGGGTTAACTTTTCCGGGCATAATGGATGAGCCAGGTTGCATGGGAGGCAGGTTGATCTCGTTAAAACCTGCTCTTGGCCCTGATGACATAAGCCTAAGATCGTTGCATATCTTTGATAGCTTTACGGCCAGCCTCTTAATGGTTGAGGAGTACATAACGAAGGCGCCTGTATCCTGGGTTGCTTCAACCAGATTGGAGGCCAGTTTTATATCAAAACCCGTAATGCGCTGCAGATGATAAATGACTTTTTGGCTATAATCAGGATCGGCATTTATGCCCGTACCAATGGCTGTACCCCCCATATTTACTTCCTGCAGCAGGCATGCATTTTGGTTGAGTCGTGTTACTTCCTCCTGCAGCGTGGTGGCATAAGCTCCGAAAGACTGGCCCAGGGTCATGGGCACAGCATCCTGAAGCTGTGTTCTTCCCATCTTTAATATCTGGCCAAACTCGTGTTCCTTTTCCTTAAACCCGTCAATGAGCATCTGCAGGACTTCAACCAGTTTGTCGTTGCTGGCAATAAGAGCAATCTTTATGGCGGTAGGATAGGCATCATTGGTTGACTGAGACAGGTTTACATGATTGTTGGGATGGCAATGCTGATAATCGCCTCTTTCTTTTCCCATTAGTTCCAGAGCTCTGTTGGCAATCACCTCATTAGCATTCATATTGGTTGATGTGCCAGCACCTCCCTGTATCATATCAATGACAAAATGGTGATGGAATTTACCATTGATAATTTCGTGGCAAGCCCTTACAATAGCATTGGTAATATCGGTTGGTAGCAGACCCAGCTCATGGTTGGTGCGTGCAGATGCCATTTTTACCATGGCCAGACTGATGATGAGCTCAGGGTAGAAGTTTAAGGTAACACCGCTGATGGTGAAGTTCTCTATACCCCGCATGGTTTGAATTCCATAGTATACCTCCGCCGGTACATCCCTGTATCCCAACAGATCATGTTCCTTTCGTGTTCTCCCTGATTCGTATTGAGCTCCTACATTCACTATCTTGGTATTGCTCTGACGCATACGCCGGGAGATAACCTTGGAGATTTGCTTATATATTTTCAGTGCCGTAGCTGTTTGTGAATCAAAAAGCTCGGTAAAATCTTCCCTGGAGATACGCAATACCCGGGTTTTTATCAGTGCTCTTGCATTGGTAGAATGTGGGGTATCTGCCATAATGGTGCCTTCACCCAAAAAGTCATAGGTTCCAAAAAAAGTCAGTCGTTTCTCTTCTCCGAAAGCGGTTTTTTTAAACAACTCGACCTCTCCTTCATAAATAAGATACAAGAATTTATTCGCGGGGCTGTTCTCCTGAAAAAGATAGGCTCTGGCATTGAAGGTTTTCTCGTGGGTTTTGCTGATAACAATATCAAGTTCTGCATCTTCAAGCTCTTTAAAGAGCTCTACTTTACGCAGGAAATCTTTTATTTCTGTCTGATCCATAGCGTTTTATAAAAGGATTTATTGATAAATACGGCCTGGGTATTTACCTGGGATGATAACAACAAGGCAGCCTTTGTAGCATGCCTTAGGTTGTATTATGACAGCTTTTAAAATATTATTTGACGAAAATGTACGAAACCCTCTAAGGGGTATTAATAGACTAAAAATGGAAGGTACAAGATTTTAAAAAGGCAAATCCTGGTCACCATCTTCTTTTTCCGCTTCCCATGGTGGAGGGGGCACTTCACCGGGAGCGAGTCCGGGCAATCCTTGATGGTCATCTGAAGAAGATTTTGTATTGTTTACTTCAATTTTCCAAACCTTTATATCTGTGTACCAGTTGCCATTGTATTCGCGACTTTCAATATTCACAGAAGCCGTTACTTCGTCTCCGGGTTTGAGTGAAGAGATATCAATTTTATCATTCCAGTTGGCTATGCATATTTTTTTGGGGAAGGATTCATTGGTTTCAATAATCAGTTCTTGTTTTTTCCAACTACCACGTGCTGATTGTCCCCCTTTAGGTTCAAGCATCTCAATAATTCTGCCTTGTATTTCCATTAGATAACAGTTAGATTTTATAAAATAAATAAGTGCAAATGTATTAACAGTAAACGGGATGTCAAAATTTTTCTTTTGCCCGCCACCATAGCTTTAGGGCAGAAGGTATCTGGTGAAAAATATTTAACTTACTTGGTTTTATCCTGATTTTTTGATTATTTTTAGGGTCTGGAAAGAAGGATTTTTTTTCTCACCTTTAATTTAAACAACAAAATCCCGGCCTGCTATGTCTGAACAGCAAGAGAATAACAAACATTCATCTGCCTTCAAAAAAATGGAGGGGCTAATCGATAAAGTTTTTAACGCTACCGATTATTATGACCGGGTAGATGCTTTAAAACAAATTGATGATCAGGAAATACTACGCAAAGTAGCCGCGAATGATCCCGATTATTATGTAAGACAAACCGCTACAGAAAAAATCTCTGATCCCGATGTGCTAATGCAAATAGCCCTTAATGATAGCGACTATTACGTCAGGGTAGCTGCTGTGAAAAAAATTAGCGATCCTCAAATCCTGGCGCATATTGTATTAAAAAGTCAAGAGGATTATTATATTTGCAAGGATGCCCTGGCAAAAATTAAGGATGATGATGTGCTGTGGAAACTCATTGCAGAGATCTCTGATCGCGACATCATGAAATCTGCCGTTGAATCTATCTCACGGCAGGATATCCTTATTGAAATAGCCCGGGAACACGAAGATTTTTATGTAAGATCCGATGCACTAAAAAAAATTACCGATCAGCAAACCCTTATCAATATAGCACAAAACGACAGCGATTATTATGTAAGAGCGCTAGCGCTTGAAAAAATCGTAGATAAGGATGTAATCATCCGCCTGGCTCAGGAAGACCCTGATTATTATGTGCGAAATAAGGCCGTGGCAAAAATACAGGATGACGGTGTGCTGTTTGAGATAATAAAAAATGATACCGATTTTGAAGTGCGCAAAAAAGCCATATCAAATCTTGAAGATCGCTCACTCCTTGAAAAGCTACTTCTGGAGATTGATGATCATTATATCCTGAGAAAAATAAGAAGTAAACTGGAGAAGCTATAATAAAAACCCGATATGCTTTTTGTTGAAAATCCTTCTCTGAATCCCTATTTTAATATTGCTGCCGAAGAGTACCTGCTGAAGCATTTTGATACCGAAATCGCCATGATATGGAGGAGTAAACCTTCTATAATTGTAGGCAAGCACCAGAACACCCTGGGTGAAATTAACCTCGACTATGTAAGACGCCTTAACATCCCCGTTGTTAGACGATTGTCTGGAGGTGGGACAGTTTTTCATGACCCGGGAAATATCAATTTCACCTTTATCAGAAAAGCGGACAAAGAAAAACTGGTGGATTTCAAATATCATACCCAGCCTATTGTCGACTTCCTGCTATCAATTGGGGTTGACGCTATGCTTGCAGGTAAGAATGATATCAGGGTGAATGGATTAAAAATATCAGGAAATGCGGAGCATGTTTTCCGTAATAAGGTTTTGCATCATGGCACCTTGCTTTTTGATGCAGAGATTGAGCAGCTGAACCTTGCTATCAGAGCGAAAGAAACACATTTTGAAAGCAAAGCCGTTAAATCTATCCGAAGCAGGGTAGCCAATATTTCCTCCTTTATTGATCCAGGTATGCAGCGCGATGATTTTATGATGCAGCTCATCCAATACCTACAGAAGCATTTTGCTATCACTTCAAGTTATCATTTTAACTCTTCAGACGTTAGAAATATTGAAAAGATTAAAGCAGAGAAATACACCACCTGGGAATGGAATTATGGGTATTCTCCAACCTATACCTTTCGCAACAGCAAAATGATTGACAACACCTTGCTGACTCTTGAGCTAACGGTAGCAAGAGGAAAAATCAGTGAGGTGAGCCTGTG
>JBEPXC010000276.1:0-5036 GCA_041642035.1 Sphingobacteriia bacterium | reverse complement strand
TTGTATAATAATCCTCCGTATTGTCCATACGCTTTTTGGGTAGCCAATGCTGGATCGAATAAAAAAGTAAGTTCAATATCTGAGGCTTCTGCAAATTGGGCTAACTTATCAAAATTGTAGTTGTTACGAATGGTTACCCCTCGGTAATCGGATACACCGGCACCGTTATAATGCTTATAGGCATAAACAGCCGGGATGTTAAATTTCACTACTTTCGCTGCTGTTTGAGCGATGGCATTGAGCAGATATTCCTGAGGAAGTACATCCGTATAGGCATAGCCAAGGGGAGAGGTTACCGCTATAAAACCATCGTTGGCCGTGGCAGTTCGATAATAGTACTGGCCCATAAAAGGAAACTCTTCGAAAAAATGAAAATTGAAGCCCCAACCCAGCGGCACTTCGCCTCTAAAGGGTGAAAGCCATGCTCCGGATTGAAATCCAATGTTCCAGTTGCCGGCATCACCTTCCGATGCAAGAAAAAGTACATAATGCTTATCCTGTAGCTCCACATCGTCATAATTCACCGCTGATGGTCTTTGGTAGGAGAAGTTTTCCTCGGCAGGGAAGGCGTGATGCCAGGATAAATTTCCCAACAGAGTTTCATGGAAGCTGCCTCCCAGGGCTGAAATCCATTGTACCAGGGGCTCAGGACGCATCCAGCCATAGACATTAAAAATCTCTCCGGGATGACTCTGTTGCATGTAAGCGATTAGCTGTTCTATTTTTTGTGCCTTTACATCGCTTAGGGAGGCAAACTGAAGTGATTCGGTGCCGGCCAGGTTGAGCTGAAACATACGTTGGCTGATGGGCCAGTCGGTAATTTCGCGCAGATAGAATTTTCGCGGGTTGGTTCGTGTCAGCAGATTCTGTAGTGCCCAGTCCAGGAGATTGAAATATCTTTCTTCCTGGCTAAGATTTGTCTGATTCCAGTTGTGATCAGAATGTTCGAGCTTTGCCGAAATTTGAAGGGGTTCCTTACCATGAAAAGGATCAGGTACCCATACACTATCGGGGCGTTCGATTTGGACCTGGGTATTGTTGTAGGGTAGGGGGATACAGTTGGTAAGCCCCCCTATCATAGCAGCCACTTCGGCCTGCCAACGGAAGTTTTGACCCGAAAAATTACCATAGGTAAGGGAGGCATCATAGGTAATAGCCCCATCAATATCATCCTTAAATAAAGCAATCAATTCGTTCATATCGCTTATGGAGATAAAATTTACGTCGCCATCTTCGGTGTATATATCGCGCCACTTTTCATCCGTAAGGCTGTAACTCCAGGTTTCATAGACATTAAGAAGGTATAACCTTGGTGATTCACGGTTTACAATTCCGGCAAGGGTCATGGCAATGAGTTTGTTTTCGACAGATGCACCTGTCCCGTTGTATAAAACAGCATCTTTTTGTTGGGCATGAGCAGGCATGAAAGAAACCAGAAACAGGACAAGCAGAAGTAAGGATCTAGGCATAGGGTAGGTTTTTAAAAATATTTACAAATATAAGCAACATTGGCTTTTGAAGCGTTAAAATGACTTGAAAAAATTCAGTAGTGGCCTGTGGATAAAAAATATTTATTGATTTGTTCAACTTTTGCATATTTTTGCTTACCTAAATCAACTATTTCCCCTTCTATGAAAAAAATATTTTATCCGTCATTCTTATTCCTAATCATATTCATTCTCCTATTTTCACAAACTTCTTTTGGAGGACCCAAAAGAGAGATGCGGGCCGTATGGATTGCCTCTGTAGCCAATATTGACTGGCCCTCACGCAGTGGATTAACTACCTCTGCACAGCAAGAGGAATTGATAGAATTGCTTGATCTGATTAAGGAGTGGAACCTCAATACCGTTATCCTGCAAGTACGGCCGGCGGCAGATGCTTTTTATCCCTCATCTTTCGAACCGTGGTCTCAGTGGATTAGCGGAACACAAGGCAAAGCGCCTGAACCCTTTTATGATCCTCTGGCATTTGCCATTGAGGAATGCCGCCAGAGAGGAATCGATATTCATTTGTGGCTCAACCCCTATCGTGCCGAGATGGATACAGCCAGGAAGGCATTGTCTGATAATCATCCTATGATTAAAAACCCAGAGATGTTCTTAACCTATGGCAGAACAAGCTATTTCAATCCCGGCCTGCCACAAACCCGCGATCATGTTGCACGGGTAGTGGCCGATCTGGTTCGCAGGTACGATATAGATGCCATTCATTTTGACGACTATTTTTATCCTTACCCGCTTCCAAACATCGAATTTCCCGATAGTGCCGCCTTTGCCAGGTATCCCGGCGAATATACCCCGGAGCAAAAAAATGACTGGCGTCGGCATAATGTTGATTTAATTATTCGTCGACTGCAGGATACCATTAAATCAATTAAGCCTCATGTGGAGTTTGGCATTTCTCCTTTTGGTGTGTGGCGAAACATATCCAGCGACGTGCGTGGATCACAAACCACAGCAGGCGCTTCCAACTATGATGATCTTTATGCTGATATCCTTAAATGGCAAAAGGAGGGATGGATTGATTATGTTACCCCTCAGATATACTGGCATATCGGAATGCAAGCTGCAGACTATACTATCCTAAGCCAGTGGTGGAGTGAAAACACTTACGGATGCCCATTATACATAGGACATGGTTTGTACCGTATTAATGAAGATTCTCCTACCGAACAATGGCGGTCATCGGCCGAGATTGTTCGTCAGCTGGACATCATACGGGCCACTCCCAATATTATGGGCAGTATGTATTTTAGTGCCAAATCGCTCAGGAGCAATCCTCTTGGGTTAAAAGAACGTCTGCTGGCTCATCACTACAAATACCTTGCAATACCTCCCGTAAACAATCGTGTGGCACAAATAACCACCGAACCTCCGGCAAACCCTGTCATGATAACCTCTCCCGGTCAAATTCAATTACATTGGGAGAAAAAGGAAAATCAGAAATCGTATGTCGTATACAAATTTCGTTTGGGACAAGCAGAATCCATAGAAAAAGCTGAGAATATATTTATGGTGACGGGACAAAACTCGGTGAGTTTTGAGCTCACTAACAATACACGGCACGATTTGTATTATTATATGGTAAGTGCCCTGAGCCCAAGCAATCAGGAGTCAGTGCCGGTGTTTTTTATGGAAAAATAAGCTGTATTTTTTGTGAAAGAAATCCCTTAAATTCTGGTGCTATTCATAAAGAGTATCAACATCAGTTTGGGAGATTTCAAGCATCAGTTTGCCTACTGCCAGAGTGAGGTCCTTGAAGTATTTTTCTCCTTTTTCCTGTGATGCAGCTCCCGGATCACCAATACCTGTATCCACGGTAACTTTTGGCCATTTCCTTTCCGTCCAGGCCCAAGCTTGCCGGAAGGCCTCTATTTTATTTTTCTTTTCTTTTCCATCACCCCAATTTTCTTTGGGTAACACCAATTCGGGACGTAGATACAACATAAGACTGGTTTCCATTTCATCGGCATGATCACCATTTACATCAAAATAAAGGCTTTTATCCAGTGCCTGAAACCAATTGCATACGCATAAAAACATCTTCGGATATCGTAGCCCTAATTCTCTGAGAATACCCTTAAAATCGTTTCCCCCATGACTGTTTAAAATCATGAGCTTAAAGATCTTCTGATGTTGCAATCCATCAATGATATCTGAGAGGATGTTTAATTGTGTGCTGGGATTGATGCTGATATCGAGATATATATCGCGCTGACCGGTATTTACCCCGAAAGGGAGGGTGGGCAGAACAATGACTTTTGCGCCCTTTTCATAGGCAATACGGGCTGATTCGGCAGCAATGTAGTCTGCTTCGAAATTGTCGGTGGCGTATGGCAAATGATAATTATGTGCCTCTGTGGCACCCCAGGGAAGAACAGCAAGATCAAGGGTTGCGTTTTGTAGGCTCTTCCAGTTGTTTTCGGCAAGGATATAGGAACGCATTGCAATATATTTAAAGGGTTTTATGATCGATGAATTGCTGGAGTAATAGTATAGCAGATTAGTGCAAACAGCTGTAATGCCTGAATGCGAATTTACAGTATTATTTTGAAATACTGCATGCAAACCCTCAGTTTTCAGGCCCGAATACAGCCAAACGGAAGCTTTTACATGCCTCTTCACGGTTTAAAGACACCCAAACATACGAGGTTAATAAACTTCACCCCTGATACAAGAGTAAACAGAGGTGAAGGTTAGGATAAACATTATGACTAGTTATGGGCAATTTCCCATAAGGAAAATTAACCCGAGGCAAGTTTTCAGAGCTTGGTTTTCAGGTTTTCCAACTGCTCTTCCAGAACTTTTATTTTTGATAAGGCGTCAGCCTGCTTTTTCTTCTCTATGGCCACAACGCTTTCGGGTGCCCCATTAACAAACTTCTCATTACTCAGCTTTTTCATTACGGCATTTAGAAACCCTTTCTGATAGGCTACTTCGTTGTTTAGCTTTTCAATTTCAGCTTCTACATCAATATCCTGGGAAACAGGAACGTAAAACTCCGTGGTTTTAATGATAAAGTTAAAGGCATCATTGGGCTTTTCAGCAACATATTCCAGTTTGCTCAGGTTACACAGCTTAATAACCAACTCATCGAAAGTGGTATCAGCAGCATCATTATTGTTTTTGCGTATGAGCAGCTCAATGCTGTTTTTGTGGGCAATGTTTTTTTCCTGGCGAAGATTTCGGACAGCCATAACTACCTGTGATGCGAACTCAAACTGACCGAGCAATTTATCATCATAAGGCTCAGGAGTAGGAGCAAGAGCTATCATGATACTTTCGGCAGCGTTATCTTTCTTAATATGCTGGTATATTTCTTCCGAAATAAATGGCATAAATGGTTGCAACACTTTAAGGATCTTGTCGAATATATCTATGGTTTTGCTATAGCTTACGGGGTCGATAGGCTGCTGGTAAGCAGGCTTAATCATCTCGAGGTACCACGAGCAGAAGTCATCCCAGATGAGCTTGTAAACAGCAAGTAATGCGTCGGTGATACGATATTTGGTGAAATGATCCTCTATCAGTGCA
>JBEPXC010000275.1:0-5039 GCA_041642035.1 Sphingobacteriia bacterium | reverse complement strand
ACTTTCGCAAAATTCAGCTACAATTTGACTTTCATTCTACTTCTGCATCTAATCAGCATATCAGGTTATGCACAATCGGAGGCTGCATTGGTCTATCCTGGAAGTGATGGCAAACTGGTTTATGAAAGACATGCTAATACCGGAGAGAGCAATCCCGTTAACATCATTGTTGATTATTCAAATTGTGGTTATATGGGGGGTGGTGAAGCGATTCCCGATGTTGTCGTGAAAGTTACGCTTTATCCCCAGTTTGGCGATGACAGGAAACGTATCCAGGATGCCATCGACTATGTTTCCGGTCTGGAGCCTGATGAAAATGGCTTCAGAGGTGCTGTATTGCTTAAAGCAGGAACTTATGAATTAACAGTATCCGGTGAAGATGCTTTGCAGATCAAAGCCAGCGGAGTAGTAATCAGGGGCGAAGGTCAGGGAGGTGACGGCACCATACTAAAAACATCACTTGAAGGAAAGCACCAGATCATTGCCACCAGGCCTGAACGACCTGCCATTGGCCAAAGCCACAAAACAAAAATCACAGATACATACGTTGGTTCAGGCAGATTTGGATTTCATGTCGAAAACGCCACAGGATATACCGTGGGTGATAAAATCTTTGTAAGGTTTACTCCCAACCAGGTGTGGCTAGATGAAACCTATGCGAATTATTACCTTGGCAGCGACGACGAGCTATGGACTACTGGTACATATACCATCAATTATGAGAGGATTATCACGCATATAGATGGAGACAGCATATCGATCCATTCGCCGGTTATTCTGCCTATGCAAACAAAATTAGGCGGGGGAGAAATCGTAAAATTATCGGTGAACAGGAAACGACTGCATAATGTTGGGGTAGAACATTTGCGCCTTGTGGGACCAGGGGTCACCGCGACCTGTGCGGCTGATGACCCAAACAGATTGAAAAGCGCAGTGCATTTTGAATATACGGAGAACAGCTGGATAAGAGGTATCACCGTAGAACATACCTCAAATTCATTATTCAAGTTATGGGATTCCCATTATATAACTGTCGAAGACTGTGCTTCCATTAAACCTCTGGGACCCAATAGAGGGGGATACAGGTATACCTTCTATATCGATGCTGCTTCCAGCCATAATCTTTGTCAGCGTACATACACCGATCAAGGCAGGCACGATTATGTGATTGGGCCCAGGGTTCCAGGGCCCAATGTATTCCTTGACGGCGTTTCTGAACGCGGAGGAACACAAGGTCCTCACCAACGATGGGCAACAGGTACCCTTTTCGATAACCTGAAGATGCAAAGTCTGATTGCCCTTGAACATAGAGGATCCTCGGGTTCAGGACATAGCTGGTCTGGCATTCAAAGCATCATATGGAATACCGAATCTCCTGCTATCATATGCGATACCCCTGTGGGACATATGAACTACGCCATTGGTAATACCGGTAGTGAAACACTAAGTCAGTATATAAGCAACACGCGCGCAGGAGTTTATCGGGGGCACTATGACCACCATGGTTCTCCTGTCTCAACCCGCAGCCTATACCTGAAGCAACTTGAAGACAGGCTGGGAGTATCAGCCGTTGAAGCCATCACAATACCCGAGCAACAGCAGGGAACTATATATGGCCTTCTCACCAATTGGAAAGGTAGCGGTAAACTCACAAGCCATTACATTGAGCGCCTGTCATCTCCTGAAAACTTCTTACTGGCAGGACTTGAAACAGGAACAACTTCGCAGTTTATCGAGCTAAGCTGGACAGATAATGTGCCTAATGAGACCGGGTTTATCCTTGAAAGATCAAACAACGGAGGAGAGTCATATGTGCAGATTGCAGCACTTCCGGCCAACAGTGTAGGCTATAAAGATGATAACATCGCTCAGGCTACTTATCATTATCGCCTTAAAGCTGTTAATGAAACCCTGGAATCCAGTTATATCTACCTCTTTGTAGATATGCTCGACGAGTTGCTCTATGGTGATATTACCTTTAAAGTAAATATGGAGAACGTGACAAATCTTTATATAGAAGGCCGTGTGTGGCTGATGACTTATCCTGAAAACATCATGGTTGAAATGACCAAAGATGATAACGATTCAATCTATTCCCTTACCAAAGGGTTAACGGTTGGTAAAAACCTTAAGTACAAGTTTGCTTACCAGAGTGGAGCTAATCCGTCTACTGATATTGTAATAGAGCAAAACATAGGATATTGTGCCAACAGTGAAGGATACAGGTCTGTTAATGTGCCTGCGGATGATTTAATTCTGGATCCTTTTCTCTTCGGTACATGCAATGTAGCAATGCCTCCCGGAACAGACATAACCGATCTTGAGGCAACTACCATCTTTGGTTCCAACGACGATGAACCCTGGATTGATGGTAGCACTGGAGCTGGTTCACCCCCCAATGAGAGAGTAGAAAAGCTTATTGATAACGACATCAATACGAAATATCTTGTGAGGGCCGTTTCGTCATGGGTAGAGATTAAAACGAACAATTATGCTAAGCTTACCGGATATACCATCACATCAGCAAATGATAAACCTTCGAGGGATCCACGGAGCTGGCAATTAAAGGGCTGGGATAATGAAACTGGCCAATGGGTTACGATACATACCGTGAAAGATAATCCGGAATGGGATAGCCGGTTTAAATTAAAAGTCTGGACTATTGAAAATGAAAACTGGTACTACAGGTATCGGTTATTTATTACAGATATCAATGGAGATGAGCAGGACCTTATGCAAATGGCCGAATTGGAGCTATTCGGGCAAGTGGGAGAGGTTGTTGGCATCAAAAAAGTTGAGAGCCCTGATATCCATATATTTCCGAATCCAGTCAGGAACTACCTGAACATAACATGGACCGGACAAATCATGAATCCTGAAATAAAGTTATACGATATCACAGGTCGAGAGGTATATAAGGTCAATATTCAGTCAACCGGAAAATCTGCCATCAGATTGGATACTCAAACATACCGTGCCGGTCTTTACATATTGCAGATTAAAGCGGAGAGTGTTGTTATTTCAAAGAAGGTTATGATTAAATAGCCTTATAAATATCTGATAAAATCTTGTTTCCCTTCTAATTCTTTTGCCCGAATTTTTCCTTCAAAAACTCTCCGGTAATGGAAGCTTTCGATTTAATGAGCTCCTCGGGAGTTCCGGCAAAGATAAGGTTTCCTCCCTTTTCACCACCTTCAGGGCCCAGGTCGATGACCCAGTCGGCCGACTTGATGATATCGGGGTTGTGTTCGATGATGAGGATGCTGTGCCCGTTATCCAGGAGGGCTTCGAAGGCTTTGAGCAGAATGTGGATATCATGAAAGTGTAATCCGGTAGTGGGTTCATCGAAGATGAACAGGGTTCTCTGCTGGTTGTTGCCTTTAACCAGGAAGGAGGCCAGTTTTATACGCTGGGCTTCGCCTCCCGAAAGGGTGCTTGATGATTGGCCAAGCTTTATATAACCTAATCCTACATCTTGCAGTGGTTTAAGTCTTTCTGCTATTCTTTTGCCGGCAGCAGGTTTTTCGGTTGATGAGGCAAAGAAATCAATGGCCTCATCAACTGTCATATCAAGGATTTCATGGATAGCCTTACCCTGGTATTTGATGTCGAGTATCTCTTCCTTAAAACGCGTGCCGTTACAACTCTCGCAGGGAAGGCTGATGTCGGCCATAAACTGCATCTCGATCTTTACTTTTCCTTCGCCTTCACATTCCGAACAGCGTCCGCCGTCAATATTAAAGCTGAAGTATCCCGGGGTATATCCTCTGGCTTTAGATAGGGGGTTTTGTGCCCAGAGCGATCTGATTTCGTCGTAGGCTTTAATGTAGGTAACGGGGTTGGAGCGCGAGGATCTGCCAATTGGATTCTGGTCAATAAACTCAATATCTTTTATGGCATTGATGTCGCCGCTGATCTGGTCGAATTTGCCGGTTTTTTCTCCATAGCCACCAAACATTTTTTTCACGGCAGGATAAAGAATGGTTTTAACCAGGGTTGATTTGCCTGAACCACTCACCCCCGTAATCACCGTCATGATGTGTAGGGGTATTTTTACGCTGAATCCTTTCAGGTTGTGCTGTCTTACTCCCTCAAGCTGAATATACTCTTTCCACTTCCGTCTGTGCGTGGGAATAGGGATATTCATTTTGCCGCTAAGATAAGCGGAGGTGTAGCTCTCCTTATTTTTTATCAGTCCGTCGTAGTTGCCCTGGAATATTACACGTCCACCCAGCGATCCGGCCAGCAAGCCGATATCGATAATCTGATCGGCGGTATGCATAATGTCTTCATCATGCTCTACCACGATGACGGTATTACCCAGGTCGCGCAGCCTTTTAAGCACTTTGATGAGGCGGTGGGTGTCGCGCTGATGCAGACCTATGCTGGGTTCATCGAGGATATATAAGGATCCCACAAGGCTGCTGCCCAGCGAGGTGGCCAGGTTGATGCGCTGCGATTCGCCACCCGAAAGGGTAGAGGAGAGGCGGTTGAGGGTTAAATACCCCAGGCCTACATCGTTGAGAAATTCGAGCCGGTTGTCTATTTCCAGCAACAACCGTCGGGCAACTTCCTGATCATGCTCATCAAGTTGTATGTGCTCAAAAAAATCATGCAGCTTATCCAGGGGCAGCAACACAAGTTCTGACATGCTTTTGCCTGCCACCTTGACATAATTGGCGTCTTTTCGAAGTCGTGTTCCATTGCAGTCAGGACAAACTGTCTTTCCACGATAGCGTGAAAGCATTACGCGGTATTGTATTTTGTAGGTGTTTTCTTCCACCATCTTAAAGAAGGCATTCAGGCCTTGAAAATGCTCATTACCTTCCCATAACAACTGCAGCTGCTGATCGCTGAGCTGATAAATGGGTTTATGTATAGGAAAGTCAAACTTATAGGCCACCTGCACCAAGCGGTCTTTCCACTCGCTCATTTTTTCACCCTTCCAGCAAACGATGGCATCCTCATATACAGATAGGCTTTTGTTGGGGATGACCAGGTCTTCGTCAATGCCAATAATGCTGCCAAAGCCCTCGCAG
>JBEPXC010000274.1:0-5052 GCA_041642035.1 Sphingobacteriia bacterium | reverse complement strand
ATGCCTGCGTCTTGCATACCCAGCATCATTGCCATGCCTTTTCGGGAAACATTATACCTACACTCGCCAAAGGATCTTGAATTAATTACGGGGTTCGCCGGATTTGAATTTACATCCACCACCGGAGAAAAACTCATATGAATACCCATTCGCCTGCTCTGACGGCCCATTTCAAGTCCTAATTCATAGATAAGTCTTTCATTGGCAATAGCACCCAGGGTTACCTGGCGTGGAAAACTAATAGTACTGTCAAGACGCATAGATAATCCCCATTCGGCATCCATAGCGATAAACATGGGTGTTTGTGCTGTCTTTTGCCAGGTATTGGTAAGATTCAGCTGACTAGAGGGGCTTCCTTTGAAAAAGATTAGTCCACCCACATTATGGGTGTGTATAATCCTTTCCACCCGATTGTAATAAGTCCTGTTCTGATTAGAACTTACTTCAATCATTAATAATTGGGCAATTCTTTGCTCAAGACTTAAGGACTGAAATATCGAATCTACCCAGGGCGTGGAGAAATCAGGAGGATAATCATTATCTCTGGCGGAAAAGTGATCGGTAGAATTATTTATTTCTGTATTGGAATGGGATTGAATAATGGGAATCAGTAAAAAAAGAGAAAGTAGAAGTATGTTGGGGTTCTTCATTATTAAATAGAATTTTGGGATCAATTGCCTGGATTTGGTGCAGTGATAGGGGTCATTTTATCTTTTACAAACCTACGTATTTTTTTACAGTTTTATTGTCTGGAATATCATAAAAATCAGTTTTCTGAAGCCAATAAAAGTGTATATTCGCCACTGCAAAATCATTAAATCTTTTTGTCTTTGAACACTGTATTTTATTCATTATCAGAAGCGCTTCGAAAGCCCGCTTTTGTAATAAAGCTTGATTTAAGTGACCAAAACCTGGAAGAATTGCCTGGGCAGATTGGTAAATTGGTGAATCTGCAGGAATTGGTGCTAGGAAAGAATAAAATTGGTTTTTTACCTGAGGAATTGACAGGACTAAAGAACCTAAAAAAACTAGTTGTTTCCCAAAATCGACTGCTTGAGTTTCCTCCTTTATTATCGCGAATGATTTCTCTCGAACATCTTGATCTAAGAGACAATAAAATCGGAGACATCCCTCACAATATTCGACACCTTACCCAGCTTGAAGTGCTTTCTCTGGGTTGGAATAATCTTCGTACATTACCTCCCGAAATAGGCCAGCTTACCCGCTTAAAAAAATTAGATTGTCAATATAACAAGATTTGTTACCTGCCCGTATTGCTTAATAATTTGGTTGCATTGGAAGAGATTAACCTGGATTGGAACAATCTACAAACACTCCCTGATGAAATTTCTGAATTAACCTGCCTACAGAAATTGTATCTGGCAGAAAATTCATTTATTACTGTTCCTGCATGTATTGGTAAATTGAAACAGCTGAAGGAGCTGAATTTGAGCTGGAATAAGATTAAAAAGCTGGATGGCCTTATAGGAGAGTTATCCTCTTTGCAACACCTTGACTTGCATAATAATGAAATAGAAACTATCGATGAAGATTTTTGCTGCCTTGGTCATTTAAAAACGCTAGTTCTTAGGGGTAACCGACTTGCGGCCTTACCCGATTGTTTCAATCTGCTGGAAAGTCTGAGATTTCTTGATCTTTCAGAAAATGCATTTATTGAGTTCCCAAAGATCTTAACTCAAATGGTGGTCTTGCAGCACATTAATTTTCGATTCAATCAAATTACCAATCTTCCGGCAGATATTGCCCAATTGCCCATGCTCAAAGAGCTGTACCTTGGAGCCAACGCTATTTCCTGTTTACCTCCAGAAGTATTTCATATTAAAAGTCTGATCTATTTGGGTTTAACCTCCAACCAGTTAAATGATATCATAATAGATAACCCGGATGGTTCTTCTTTACAAGGGCTTTATCTTGGAGACAACCCTATTCATACACCTGTTTCGGGTATTCAAAAGTTAAAAAATCTACAACAGCTTACACTGGCCGAATCAATAGAAAATAAAGAAGAAATTTGTAAAGGCCTACCTGATATTAATGTTGAAATTCACTAATTAGATAGGGTAAACCATTGACAGGGCCTGTTTATGCAATTCTGTGTTACAGTCGCAGTTCTCTCCAGTTGCCCTTTTTTAGTGCTATAAAGGCAAATAACCCCATCAGGGTGAAATATACTATTTCGACTGTCCAGACTATATGAGAAGGTGCTTTTAAGTAGAAGGCTAAAAATAAGGCCGTCAACAGGTAAAATAATATCGAAAGGATCTCTATTTTTAAAGCAAGCATGGTCTTTCCCGTTCCAGATAATCCGTTAAATATTATCATGCCAAAAGAAAAGACAATAAGGGCTATACTAATCACCTTCAGTAATGGAATAGTGGCTGCAATAAGTTCTGAGTTGTTTGTATAAAAACTAACAATAGGATGGGGGAAAAAAATTATCGTTTGGATAAGAATAAGGTTAATGATTGTTCCCAGAATTAAAACTTTGTATATGAGGGGCATCACTGTGTTATAATCTCCTCTACCAATGGTATTGCTTACCATTGAGTTTACTGCCGCACTTAATCCCCATACAGGAATCATTAAAACCATATAAATGCTTCTGGCGATATTGGAAGCAGCAAGAGCAGTTTGACCAATGTGCTCTATGATAAGAAAGAATATGAACCAGGCAGAAAACGAAAAGAAATATTGAAACATAACCGGTACAGCCAGTTTCAGCAAATTACCCAGCAAAGCAATATCTGGTTTTAGGATATGGAAAAGGTGGTAGATACGATTATCTTTTCGTTTGTATACCCAACCCAGGTAGAACCCAAATGCTCCCAGTTCAGCGATATTGGTTGCCGTTGCTGCTCCTGCAATCCCCATCTCAGGTGCTCCAAAATGACCGAAGATTAGAATGTAATCAAGAATGATATTGATTATGGCCATAACCGATGTGCTAAGAATCAATACTTTTGTTTGGGTATTGCCAATATATAGTGCATTAAAACCCAAAACCCAAAAGCCAAACAGTAAGCCATACTTTCTGTAGTTGATGAATATAAGGCTTTCCTCTAAAATTGCCGGTGAGTTTATAAAGAAAGTCAGCAGGGCAGGAGCAGTGTATTGAAGTAAGAACCATAACACAACAGCAAGAAATCCCATAAAAAGCTGCATATGATCAAATACTTTTCCTACAGCGGCGAAATTCAATTCCCCATTTCGCCGTCCAATCATTATCTGCCCTCCAATAGAAAATCCGGTTCCCAACATTACCAAACACAGATAAAAGACCCCACCTATCGCCGCAGCTCCCAGTGTTATCTCCGATACCCTTCCCAGAAAGGCAGTATCAATAACCAGCATAACATTTTGTGCCACCAATCCTATGATAATGGGCGCAGCAATTTTCCAAATATGGCGAAGGGAATATACGTTTTTTTCCATTTTTACATGGGTATTCTTAAGCAGATTTGTTTCTCTTTTTTAGCTTGCAAAAAAAACTGCTGCGCTATTATTCTACATATAAAACCAAGCCCTTAAGGTATTCTCCTTCGGGATGAAAAGCATTGATAGGATGGTCGGCAGGTTGAGACATCTGGTGAAGGATTTTTACCTGGCGACCTGCTTCAATGGCGGCAGCAATAATGGTAGCTTTAAACAGAGGCATGGTTACCACCTGAGAACAGGAAAAGGTGAAAAGAATTCCTTGAGGAGCAATGCGGGCAATGGCTTCTGCATTGAGTCTTTTGTAGCCCTGCACTGCATTGTGCCTTACATTGGTATGCTTGGCAAAGGCAGGTGGATCGAGAATGATGACATCTCGTTGTTTTTGGTCTTCTCTGATGTACTGAATGGCATCTGTTGTTATTACTTGGTGATTGTTGCTTTCAGGAAAATTCAGAGCTACGTTTTTCTCTGTCAATTCAATGGCTTTCTTAGAGCTATCCAGCGACTCAACATAGGTGGCTCCAGCCTTTAATGCAAATACAGAAAAGCCACCTGTGTAGCAAAAGGTATTTAATACTCTTTTCCCTTTGGCATACTTTGCCAGTAGTAGACGGTTTTCTCTCTGATCGATAAAAAAACCTGTTTTTTGCCCGTTAACAAAATCTATCTCAAAGGCATGGCCATATTCATGTACAATAGCACTTTGAGCCATGCCATAAAGGAATTCATCGGCATTAACTCTTTCTGCATAATTTGCTGGTAAGGTATCTCTGCTTTTGTTGTAAATACTGTTCAGGCCAGCTCCATAGATGCTTTTGAGACTCTCAGCGATCCTATCCATGTGCATGTGAATACCAACTGCATGGGCCTGGATAACCAGGTTGCCATTATAATAATCAATGATAAGCCCCGGCAGTTGATCGCCTTCTCCATGCACCAGTCGGTATACATTGGTTTGGGGATTGTCTGCTAAACCAAGTTTTTGACGCAAAGTGTAGGCCTGCGAAAGCTTTTGTTGCCAATATTCAAGATCGAGAGACATGGGCCTGTGTGGTGCAAAAGCCATGATGCGTATGGCTATCGAGGAATCCTGATATAATCCCGTTCCCAGATATTCATCCCTTTCTGAAAATACCTCTACCAGAGCGCCATCAGCTATTTTACCCTGAATTTTTTTTATGGCCCCACTAAAAACCCACGGATGAAACCTTCTTATGGCTTCATCTTTTCCATTCTTTAAGTTGATCTTTATCTTTATACTCATTCTTGTGCTACTCTATAATTTATTTCAGGACAAAACATCATAGCTATACTGCTTTAAGAAGCTTGTATCGGTAATTAAAAACCGGTAGGGCAACATGGCATCCTCTCCGGCATAATCAACTCCAATACGGGGTCCTGACTGGATAAGATTTGAGGGTACTTTTACCTTAAAGTCTGCCAGCCATATTTTATTGCTTTCTAGTGATGTACCATTTTGTGCTGTTGTAATTCCCATAGCTTTGGTTAACTTTCCTGGCCCATTAAGCAACAAAGGTACTTTTTTCTTTAGTCTTTGAGAGAAGTTTTCTATGCCAGAGGCCGGCTTTACTGCTC
>JBEPXC010000273.1:0-5059 GCA_041642035.1 Sphingobacteriia bacterium | reverse complement strand
GCTGCAATTTCTCCGGCTATTCGTGCTAAATCAGGATTAAAACTTGCAGCGAGCGCGATTTGATGAGGGAAGATGGTTGATCCGGCAGTATAATGGGCTCCATGAACGGCATCCATCCCAAAAAGAACAGGAATGTGATGCTTTGAATGTTGCTGTACATATTCCTGAATGTTTTTAATGATGCGATGCCACTCCTGCACCGATGGAGGATAAACGCCTTTGTTCTGCACCGAACCCACATGATGCTGTATCAGCAGTTGGTGCATTTTTGCCGAATCCAGTTCCAGCGTATCATAGTCATTCCAGAAAGGACCTTTGGTAAGAGCCGTAAGACCGATATTGGTCATTTGTCCGGCCTTTTCTTCAAGGGTAAGCAAACTCAGAAGACTGTCGGCCTGCCGGAAGTATTGGGCATCCAAATCAACAGGTTCAGCGGTATTATTGGCTACACCAGACCAGACCCCCAATAAAACCAAGCCCATCAGGACTGGTAGAATAAACTTCAATCCTTTGTATTTCTTAAATATAGTCTTCAAAATGTTCTTTATTTAATAATTTCAAAATCCTTTTGAATTCCTGATTGTGAAGAATTGCCTATCCAAAGATGGTATTTACCTGGTTCTGTGACAAACTCCATTTGCGGGTTGTGAAACCCAAGATCATGCGTACTGATTTGTAATACATGCTGCTGTTGCTCGCCCGGCGCCAGCAATATTTTCTCAAATGCTTTTAGTTCTTTAACAGGCCGTGTGCGGCTTCCGAAAAGCTGATGAGTATAGAGCTGCACGACTTCAGCGGCTTCTACATTTCCTGTATTTTTTATGGTAAATGACACCCTGAGATTTTCGCCAATGGCCAGTTGAGTATTCTCTACCACTACATCACTGATTTCGAAATTAGAATAAGACAGTCCGTAACCAAAAGGATACATAGGCTCAAAACCGTAATCCAAATAGTGAGAAGTGTTACCGATGGAGAGCTGAGGAGCTTCGGCGGGGATATCGTCGAGGCGCTCCCATGATTGATCCGTAGCGGGCTTTCCGGTATTTTTATGGTTGTAATATATAGGTATCTGCCCCACATGACGAGGGAAGGTAACAGGCAATTTGCCAGAAGGTGAAACATTTCCAAAAATAAGATCAACCAGTGCAGGACCAGCCATGGTGCCGGGATGCCAGGCATAAAGCACCGCATCCAGATGATGTTCTACCTTTTCAAAGGTAACGGGACGACCGGCCATAATTATGGCTGCCATTGGTTTACCTGAAGTAGAGAGTTCTCGGATCAGTTCTTCCTGCGCACCCTGAAGATCGATATTGGCAAGACTATGCGATTCTCCTGAAAGGATTGATTCTTCTCCAATAAACAACAATACCGCATCGGCCTGCCGCACATCGCGCATAATCGCAGGCAAATCGGTAATGTCCTTTGAACGGCTCAACTCAAGAGCTCTGTGGTAATAAATTTCGAAACCCTGTTCTGCTGCCAATTCCCTGAGTGATTGTAATGGTGTGATGCTGTTTTCTTTCTTCCCGTCGAATACCCAGGTACCCATCTGATCATGGGGTGCATCGGCCAGAGGACCTATGACGGCCAATCGACGAATGTTGTTTGAAAGGGGTAACATGTTCTGATTCTTGAGCAGCACGGTACTCTCGATGGCCAGCTGTTTTGCTGTTTCCAAGTGATGGGGAGCCAGCAGGGGTGGAAATTCGCCCTGGAAAGGATAAGGATTTTCGAACAGTCCCAGTTTAAATTTCATGTGCAGGATGCGCCGCACAGCATCGTCGATTTGCTTTTCGTTGATGCGTCCTTCGTTGATAAGCTCAGCAAGATAGGTTTCGTAGGCAGTGCTTGCCATTTCCATATCTACTGTGGCCTGCATTGCCTGATAAGCTGCCTCTTTATGATTGGGAGTATATCCGTGGGTTACCATCTGGGTGAGTGATTCCCAGTCGGAAAGCACTACCCCTTCAAATCCCCACTGGTGGCGCAGCACGTCGCGCAGCAGGGGTATGTGTCCGGTAGCCGGGATGCCGTTTATTTCGTTGAAAGCTGTCATGATTGAAGCGGCGCCGGCGTCGATGCACATTTTGAAGGGTGGCAGAATGATATCGTGAAGTTCATTTTCGGGAATGCTTGCCGTATTATAGTCGCGTCCACCTTCGGCCCATCCGTAAGCAGCATAGTGTTTTACGCAGGCCGCAATGGCATCATGCGCGGTGAGATCTTCCCCCTGAAATCCTCTTACTACCGCGGCGCCAAAGACCCCATTGAGCAGATGATCTTCGCCAAAACTCTCGGCAATTCGACCCCAGCGTGGATCGCGTGTAACATCGACCATAGGGGCAAAACTCCAGTTGATGCCCTGCGATGCGGCTTCGGTGGCAGCAACACGTGCACCCTGCTCTACCAGAGATGGATTCCAGCTGGCCGCCTGGGCAAGAGGAATAGGGAGAATGGTTCTGAAACCATGGATTACGTCGCGTCCAAGGAGCAGCGGAATTCCCAGACGACTTTCTTCCACCGCGAGTCTTTGCAGCTCATATACTTTCTGTGGATTGGGCTCGTTGAGTACTGAACCGAGCATGCCTTTGCTTATAAGATCGTGCAGCTGAGGGTGATCTCCATTTTTCTGCACAAGCTGTCCGATTTTCTCTTCGAGGGTCATTCGTGATAACAGGTCTTCTACCCGATCATCGTTAAGATTTTGAGAAAATGCTGTTGATGCAGCAAAAATCGAAATAGCCACCGCAGCCAATATCATCTTAGTGTAGTGTTTCATAATTTTGTATCTTTTAATACAAAAAAAGAAATTTAAATACATCCTACCAAATTCCGGAATACATCAAATCTTCACAGGGATAATTTTTTGTTACATCATTAATACATCAGGCGAATGGTAATTTGCTGATAAATAAGTCGGATTATTTTTTGAAATAATCTTCTCGTAACGGCGCAAAGAGAAGTCAATTGTAACCAAAGTGAAAAAAATTTAGCTATGCATATGAGTTATGGTTAGGATAAAGGCTAAAAACCACAGGGGCAATTTCTGTGAAGAAACTGCCCCTGTGAAGGTGGGATGATATGTTTTAAAAATCTTCTTCAGTATTATTGCGTTCAAAGACCCTAACGGTGAATTCACACAATAAATACGATACATATATAAGAGCAGGCCAGCTAAGCAACCAGAGTATCGAGGTCAAATGTTCCATAATCAATATTTTTTAAGGTTAATAAACATGATGTCCTTTGTTTTCATCCATATCTTCTTCTTTAATCTTATTGCGGTCGATAGCGCGCCAGGTAAAGAAAATATAGGTGAGGATAACCGGAATCGAAAGCGCGATATAGCTCATGGCTGTGAGTGTATAATGACTGGCGGAGGCATTCTCAATAGTAAGGGAGCTCTGCAGATCGAGTGCCGGGTAAAAAGCAGTATTGTTATAGCCCAGGATAAAGAATATGGAAAGCACAGTGAAAAATGTACCGGCCCCGCTAAACCATATTCCTTTGTAGCTCTTTTTAAACCAGGCAATACCTATTCCATATAAAACCAATACGACACCCACCAGGAAAAACACCATAGCTACCGGCATCTCCAGGTAGTTGTTAAGATATTTATGGGCTTCCATATATACAGTTCCTGTTTCAGGATCATATTCATATCCATCCATCAAAAACACCCTACCCATAAAGTACAGGAAGAACACCAGGAAGATTCCGGCGTTGACAAGAACTTTGCGCCTGGCTCTTTCGAGTATGGTGGGCGAATCAAGGCTGTTGATGATATACATGGCACCCAGTGTCCGGGCAAGGAATAAAATAGCCAAACCCAGAGACAGATTGGTGATGTTGAGCAAAAGTTCAAGTCCATAGGATTGAGACGCCCATTGCGACAGATTGTACTCGTCTCTGTAAAAATCACTCCCGGTAAAGAAAGTGGCCACCACCACCCCAACGATCAGGGTGCCCAGGTATCCGTTAATGGTAAGGAACCAGTCGTAGGTCTTCTTGCCCAGCATGTTTCCTTTTTTTCTTCTGAACTCGAAGGAAATGGCCTGCAGCACAAAAGAAATCAAAACAATCTTCCAGGCAAAGTAGGCTCCGCCCAGAGAAGTAGCATACCATAAGGGGAAAGAGGCAAACATTCCGGCCACAAACATGACCAGAGTGGTAAAGGTAAATTCCCACTTACGGCCAAGGGAATTGATGACCATATTTTCTTCATTCTCCGTTTTACCCAGCTCCTTCACCAGGGTTTGTCCGCCCTGCACAAACAGCAGAAAGACAAGCAGCGAAGCCACCACCGACATGATTAACCACCAGAGTTGCTGAAGCTGTAAATGCGTTAGGGTTTCAAACATGGGGACCTCCTTTCATTACCTTGCTGGGCCCTTTGGTGATGGCCGTTTTCATAATTTTAAACTCTGCAATAACCAGGATGGTAAGCAAAACAACAAACATCCAGAAGGTAAGGATTACCGCGTTGGCATTGATATTCGATGTTGAAAGCATGGTTGGCAACAACCCTTGTATGGTCCAGGGCTGACGACCCACTTCGGCCACTACCCATCCGGCCATGGATGCGATAAAGGCCAGGGGGAAGCTTAAGATCCCGAGCCTCAGCAGCCACTTGTATTTGTGCAGCTGGTTCATAATGGCCAGGTAGAGGAACATAATGAAGATTACAATAAAACTGAAGCCCAGGATTACCATCAGCCTGAAACTATAAAAGATGAAAGGGATATTGGGCATGATGCTTTCGGGTGAAAACAAGTGCCCATAACCCATATACATGCTGTTTTCTTTAAATGCTGCCAATGATTCTTCCATTGTAGCCTCATCACCATCCTTGTTGGCTTTCTTATATTGCGACAGCGCGGCAAGAGCAAGTTTACCTCTTTCAATTTTTTGGTCTGCCGATAATCCGTCGTATCCTTCGCTGCCATACACCAGGTCGTTTACCCCGGGCACAAAGGCATCGGCATTGCGGTATCCCAGCACCGACAGCAATTTGGGTATTTCGAGTTTTACCAGGAAGCTATTGGCATCGTCA
>JBEPXC010000272.1:0-5077 GCA_041642035.1 Sphingobacteriia bacterium | reverse complement strand
TTGTCGCCACGCTGGTATTGCCCTTTGGTTTGCCGGCCATTTCGACTGTGAGAACCTCAGAATACCTGGCTAAAACAACGGAAGCCATCCCCGTAAGCCATATGTATACAGCCAGGGAAATGGATGTGAAGGCAAGATACAAGGAAATTGAAAGCTGGCAACGCTTACATGCTGCGGGAGAATCGGTAGGAGAAAAACCTGCAACATTGAACGCGGGAGATAATTTTGAGAAGACAGTGCTTCTTCCCCCAAAATCAATCTTTTGGAGCGAAGGTCTGAATTTCAGTAAGGGCAAAGCTGCCGGTTTAGGCTACCTTAAGGTTGAGTTGGTTGTTGTTGATTTGTTGGGTTGGGACTTATCAAAATGCACCTACTCGTTTAATGAAACCTTAACTTTCCTGTTTCGCATTATCTTTCCTTTTCTTATCCTAATGATTGTGGCTTACTTTACCCGGCCAGAGGATAAAAGACGTCTTGACCAGTTTTACGGTAAAATGCTTACCCCCGTTGTGGGGAGTCATGAAGACGATGACCGTGCGATGGAACTCACTCGTGCTAATCCTGAAAGGTTTAATCATTTATTGATATTCCCTGATTCCAACTGGGAATTCCGTAAATGGAACCGCGAGGATTGGATGGGAGTAATTCTTGCATCCCTTGCAGCGGTGAGTGTTGTTATTCTGCTTGTAATTATTGTCAATCTTGGCAAGGGATAATGAGTTGAATAAAGCAAGAAATAACCATTTGATGAACTAATCCTTAATTATAATAGATCATGCAAAATTTAGATCATGCAAAAAGCAAAACGGCATTAATAGGTGATCCCCTTCCAGATATGCCATGGGAGGAGAAACCACAGAATTTTAAGGGACTGATCTGGAGACACAGTAAAAATCCTATTGTTGATATCAATCCCTTCCCCAAAGCACGGGGTGTATATAATAGTTGCGTAATTCCCTGGGAAGGTAAATATATAGGGATTTTCCGTGCAGACTGGCATTGTATGACCCCTTACCTGCATTTTGGAAGAAGTGATGATGCTTTACACTGGGTGTTTGATGAAGAGCCTATCCAATTTATCTCTCCGGATGCGGCTTTGGGTAATCTGGACTTTGCATACGACCCGCGGGTTTGCAAAATTGAAGATATATACTACATTACCTGGTGTAACCAATACCATGGGCCAACCATAGGGCAGGCCTGGACAAAGGATTTTAAAACCTTTCACCAGATGGAGAATGCTTTTCTGCCATATAACCGGAATGGTGTGCTTTTCCCCAAGAAAATAAAAGGTAAATATGCCATGTTGAGCCGGCCTATGGGCTTGGGTATGGCAGTTAACTATGGCGATATTTTCTTTAGTGAAAGCCCTGACCTGGAGTATTGGGGAAAGCATCGAATTGTATTTACCAGAGGGCCTAAAAAATGGGAGCGTGTGAAAATTGGCCCGGGACCCATTCCCATCGAAACCACTGAGGGTTGGTTATTGTTGTATCATGGGGTTGCCGATACCTGTTCCGGATTTATTTATAGTATGGGAGCGGCCCTGCTTGACTTGGATGAACCCTGGAAGGTAATACACCGTTGCAAATTCCCCATTATGACACCAGAAGCCCTGTATGAAACCGCAGGAAGTGTAGATAATGTAATTTTCCCCACCTCAGTGCTTACCGATGGCGAAACCGGCCGCATGACTATTTATTATGGGGCAACGGATACCTATACGGCTGTGGCTTATGCGTATGTCGACGAGATAATAGATTATATAAAAAACAACCACACCTAAACATTGTATATTTGTATCAGGGTGAAGATTAGTGAAGCAAACTTTTAAGGAACCGAATTATGCCAAAAGTAGATGACTTATCCATGGAGCTCAGGTTTACCGAAGCTTATAGAAAGAATATAAACAATCATACCGCTATACGCGAAGCCAGATGTTTGCAGACTCAATTTCCTGCGGTACTCACTGAACTTGAAGGAAATGACCGGCTGGCAGGGCGAACCCGCTGGGGATGGGTAGGTTTTAGCCCACATAATGCCCCGGCAAGTGCAGCTTATGGTTATTTTTGCCACGACCAGAAAATAATAGAATTGATTGAACGTGGTAACATCCCTGTTGAGCAAAGGCATGGGGTGCATGAAATGATTCATTTCTGGAAAAGTGAAAACACAAAAGCCAAAGTGGAGGCGGCTTTCACCGAAAAGATGAAGCCGGTATTGTTCAGAGACGAGATCGTTTCATTGCCTTATAATTTTAAGCCTATGGTGGCTCAGCCTATCTATCGCATGGCTGGAGTATTTGTTGATTATGATAAATTGTTGAGTCTGGGTATTCCTGGACTAATGAGCGAAGTGAAAGAAAAATACGCTAAAGCAAAGAAGGAGGGTGGAGATTACCAGCTTTTTGAAGGGATGTTGATAGCTTTGGAGGTAATTGTTGATTCATGTCGTCATTATCAGCAACAGGCTCTTGAGCAAGCAAAGGCTACTACAGATGCTAAACGGGCTTCAGAATTGTATAAGCTGGCCGAGGTGCTGGAGAAAAATATGGTTTCAAAGCCTGAAACCTTTTATGAAGCCCTTCAGCTTTCGTGGCTTTATACCCTAATGTGTGGCTCGCTGGAACTAGGTCGTATGGATGTTTTTTTGGGCGATTTTTATGTACACGATATAGATGAGGGTTTGATGACAGAGGATGAGGCCTTGTCGTTGATGCATTCGTTGTGGAAATTGATTATAGATTTGTTCCGCGATGTTGATGGGCGCATCATTATTGGAGGTAAAGGGCGCCGGAATGAAAAGAATGCCGACCGGTTTGCATTGCTTATCCTGAAAACGATGAAAACCTATGGCAAAGCCATACTGCCGCAATTGACACTACGTTTCTACGAGGGGATGAATCCTGAACTCATGGAAAAATCGCTGGGCCTAATTGCCGATGGATTTACCTTTCCTTTGCTCTACAATGATGATGTACTTGTTGCCGGGGTTGCTCAATCGCATGATGTGCCCCTTGAAGTGGCAGAGCAATACATGCCCCTGGGTTGTGGTGAGATCGTTGTAGACCACATGGGGTTCGGCACGCCTAGTGGATCCCTGAATGTTTTGAAAGCACTGGATATTACCCTGCGTGATGGCCTGGATAATATTACGGGCAAAAGATTAGGCCTTCCAACAGGTGATCTGCGTGACTTTAAGTCCTTCGATGAGTTTCTATCAGCCTTTAAAAAGCAACTCACTTTTTTTATCGAAATCCTGGCTGATCACGAGGAGTTAGAGTATGTTGAAACAGGCAAGCAGTCGCCATATCTTTATTTAAGTATGCTTTACGATGACTGCATAGAGCGGGGAAAAGGAATTTTTTCAGGCGGCATTCGCTATCTGGGCGGTTCGCTGGAATCATTTGGAAGTGTAAATGCAGCTGATTGTATTACGGCCATAAAATATGCGGTGTACGATAAGAAGCTCATTTCTGCCGAAAGACTCATAGAGGTGTTGGATAACAATTTCGTGGGCTATGAGAAAGAGCGTAAAATACTTTTGGATGCACCAAAATATGGAAACGATGATGCCTATGCAGACGATATAATGGTCCTGTTGCATGATTTTACCTGCAATACCATTCGCGACCAGCGTGAACGTACTAATCTGGACTGGTATTTAAATGTACTCATTAATAACAAACAAAATACTATTCTGGGCCGATGGGTTGGTGCAACCGCTGATGGACGAAAAGCCGGAGATGCCATGGCCAATGGCAATACCCCAGCGGGCGGAAACGACAAGAACGGAATCACCGCATTGATTAATTCGCTGGTAAAACCCAGCCAGAATAACCATGCCGGTACGGTACAGAACATGCGCTTTGGGAATGATTTTATAAGCTCTAACCCCGAGAAGTTTGAAATTCTCTTAGAGACGTATTTTAAAAAGGGTGGACCGCAAGCTATGATTACCGTGATAAACAGGGGCGATTTGGAGAAGGCCCTTGTTGAACCTGAAAAATATAAGGATGTATTTGTGCGGATTGGGGGTTTTAGTGCCCGATACGTTGATCTGCCCAGAGATGTGCAATTGGAGATTCTTAGCCGTAAGTCCTATTAATTTCTGAATTACCCTATGAGTCTTATCGCTAATGTAATTGATATTCAACGATCCTCGGTTTATGATGGGCCGGGGATTCGTACTACCGTTTTTTTTAAGGGGTGTCCTTTACATTGCATATGGTGCCATAATCCTGAATCTCAAACTTTGGCGCCTCAACTGTTTTATTATTACGATAAGTGCACGGCTTGTGGGAAATGTGTCCTGGCCTGTAATCGCAATGTCCATAGAATTGAGAATGGCATTCATTCCATTAATTATCATGCATGCCAATTGTGTGGAAAATGCATTGAAGAATGTAATGCAGGTGCCTTGAAGATATCGGGCTATACAATGAGCATTCATGAAATAATGGATATTGTTTTGGCCGACAAGGATTTCTATGAAAAATCGAATGGTGGCATAACACTAAGTGGGGGCGAACCTTTAATGCAGTTCGATTTTGCCTTGGAATTGCTGAAGACCTGTCATCATCATGGGGTAAATACTTGTATCGAGACCTCAGGATATGTTTCGACTGATAAGTTTCGGCAAGTGCTTGCACACATTGATATTCTGTTATTTGATTACAAAATTACCAATGCCCTTGAGTACACTAAATATACCGGTGTGTGCAATGACAGGATATTAGAAAATCTTGATGTTGCTTACCATTCAGAAACTCCAATAGTTTTAAGGTGCCCCATCATACCCGGGATAAACGATACCGATGAACACTTTCATGGAATCAGTGCAATGGATAAAAAATATCCGGATTTGCAAGCAATCGAGCTTTTGCCTTACCATTCGGCTGGTAATAATAAGCGAATAAGTATTGGTGGCGAAGAGACGCTTACAGATTTAAAGACTACTTCGCATGAATTGGCAGCTCAATGGTTGCAAAGACTCAAAGACTTAAATTGCACAAAAGCAAAGTTAGAATGGATTTGAATTGGAAAATGCATTTATTGCGAAATTGTCACATATTTTT
>JBEPXC010000271.1:0-5094 GCA_041642035.1 Sphingobacteriia bacterium | reverse complement strand
CCTTATCCGTAAGGCTCACTCATGCTGGAAAACAAATGCCGATGAGCTCATTAACAAAACGGAAAAGGATCTTAGGGATGCAGGAGTTAATCTTATTGATGCTGAAAATATTTTACAACAATTAAATTAGAAACCCATACATTTATACCCGATTTATTGTTTCATCTTTTATGTATAACGTTATGAAGATCATACTCCTAATCATTTTATTATTGGCTGTGGTTGTTTTTTCAACCTACGCCTATTATGGTGGTTTTTCCAACATCCGCTTTGACATACATGAAAAGGGTGGTGAAGTGCTGGTATATGAAAACTACACGGGTGATTATAAAAACTCCGGTGCAGTAATGGACAGGATTTACTATTCACTGCTGGAAGAACATCAGCTGGAAACCTACAAAGGATTCGGTATTTATTATGATGATCCGGCCAAAGTAGAAAAAAGCAAGCTTCGCTCGGAAGTAGGGTGCATTCTGGAAAACCCCGATGAACAAACCCTGCAGGAATTGTCCGCAAAGTACAACATCAGGATTTTCCCTAAACAGCAATACCTGACCTGTGAGTTTCCCTACCTGGGGAAGTTATCCATCTTCATGGGGATTATGAGAGTATATCCGGCCATGAAGAAATACATCAAAGCCAACAACATAACAGAGGAAGGCTTTATCATGGAAATATATGATGTACCCGGCAAAAGGATTGAATACAGGAAAAACATTTGAACCCATAATATTAATACTAAAACAAAAGGCTATGATTTTAACAACCACGCACACTGTGCCCAATAAGGAAATAACAGAAATCTTAGGCATTGCCCGCGGAAGCACCGTACGCAGCCGTCATCTGGGGCGCGATATCGTTGCAGTATTCAAGAACATTGTAGGTGGCGAAATTGAAGAATACACCCAGCTGCAGGCTGAAGCCCGCGAACAAGCCCTTCAACGGATGATGGATGACGCCAAACGTCTCAATGCCGATGCCGTGGTAGGACTGCAGATTTCTACAGCTATGGTAGCACAAAGAGCCGCCGAAATCCTCATCTTTGGTACAGCCGTTAAATTGAAATAATATGGATGGATTTACATTCTTCCTGGGCTTTCATGCCATCCTTCTTTCGATTTCTCTGATTATCATTATTGTACTCATTATTCGCAAATCAAAGAAAAGAAAAAAGGAAAATTTTGAAAAAAGAAATAATTGATGATTCTTTTGAAAAAACTTTGCTATCATTGATGCGGTTTGCCATAAAGTAGAGTTTCTCAACCAGATACCGGTTGAACACCGCAGGATGACAGCCCTGTATCCCGAAACCCTTAAGTGCAGATAATTTAAAAAGGCAACAGGAAATGCAGTTCCAGATCATTCAACCTTCTCCATTACTGGCACCCTATATAAAACATTACTGGGTGCTGGAAGCCCAACGTGGTGAAGACCCTGTTACGGAAAGAGTGGTGCCGACAGCGCAGGTGGAATTAATGTTTCACTACAACAAACCTTTTGTTAATCTCGACACCGGCAACACATACCAACAACAGGCACGATCCGTGATCAGTGGCCCGGGAAACACTTGGGTGGATGTCAGCACCCAGGGCGAAGCAGGAGCCATTGCGGTAAGCTTTCTACCCGGAGGAGCAAGCAATTTCTTCAACTTCCCCATCTCAGAAATTCAGGGAAACAGCTATGCTTTGGATGAAATTGTTGCCAGGGAATCAGCAATCGTTGAAGAACAAATCAACATGGCCCCATCAACCCCAAAACGGATTGCCGTGATCGAAAATTTCCTGCTTGACCGACTTAAGCCCGTGAATGCATATAAGTATAGATTAATTTGCACAGGCATCCAACACATCGAGACTGTTAAGGGTCAACTCACAGCAAATGCTTTGGCTGAGAAATTATGCACCTCGCCCAAAACCCTCGAACGATATTTCTCCTCTTACATCGGCAAAACGCCAAAGCAAATCATTCAGCTCATACGTTTTCAGCAGGTTATGAATGAACTCACCTCAACAAAACCCTTAAGTCTGACCGAATATGCCTATGCCAATGGTTTCTTTGATCAGGCACATTTCATCCGGGATTTCAAAAAGTATTCCGGATATACGCCGGGAGAGATGGTAAGAAATGCCTGTCTCAATATAAGTCGTCCTACGAGTGCTTTATGAATAGGTCGATTCACTTCCGGATGCACTGCTCCTTATTAATTACTCGTGGGACGACTATCAATATGCACTGCTCTCTCTTAATTACTCGTGGGACGACTCTCAACAAGACTCTCAATATAAGTCGTCCTACGAGTGCTTTATGAATAGGACAATTCACTTCCGGATGCACTGCTCCCTCTTAATAACTCGTGGGACGACTCTCAATATAATAAGGTATTATTCTTTTCGAAACATTAAAAGGCTCTATCATCGGTCAGATTTAAGTTTTCCCTCGCAGACAAAATCGTAGGATGGCTCTTGATCAGAACCATTGAAATAACCCTGTATAGAAAAAAAGCCGCGCATATCACTGAATTTACCGGTTCCTTCTTTTACAACGGCCTTTCCTTTCATCCATAAATTATCAGGTGAAACAGACAGCAACATGTTTATATTTTTTGTGAACAACTCACCTTCCGTTACCATAAAGGAGAACTCATCGCCTGAAGAACAAATAAAGTGACCCTGACAGTCGGTAATCTTGTATTTTTCATCACAACACAAATACATTTCAGCGATAAAATCGCCTATATTGCTTTGATAGCTAAATCCTGTCAATTGGATTTGCTGTAAAACAGCTATACTCTCCTGCTTCATTTCAAGTCCATCCGGCTGGGCTACAAACCTGGCAGTAAATTGAGTTTCCAACTCCTGATCACCTGTCGATGGTATGGGCGTTTCATCGCTGCAGCCCATATGCAGACTGAAGGATACCAGGGTAATTAATATAATCCCAATTGTTTTCATAACTCACATTGTTTACCGTTAACAATTGAATTGCAGATAAATCAACCCGGATAAATGAACCCTATGGTTAGACAATAATCATGAGAAGTTTTTTTGGCAGGACCACATTTCCGGGCTGATTATTAACGGTAAATTTATTCCATACCCTAAGGTTAACATTGTATTTTTATGCCAAAAAAGAATTATTTTATTAACCTACTGGGGGTGCTTTTAGGTATCTGCCGTTTATCTTTCTTCAAACTTCCTTCTGGGGGGAAGGGTGGTTGAGCGGAGCCGAAACCACCCGGAGGACGTGCTAAGTTAAGGGTGATTCTTTACTCAGTAAAGATGAACAGGAGAAGAAACCTCCTGAATGTTATGGCAGAGTTGTTTCCATAAGCAAGTATTCATTCTGAAGCGTCCCTCTGGCTTTTGATTATAAAAGGGCGGTCAAGGTAATAATCACCATGGGTGATTTTTATGAACCTGCCCGGAGACAATCCCGTGTATTTCCTGAATTCCTTGATGAAATGTGCCTGGTCGTAATAACCACACAGGTGCATGATGTCAAATACATCTTTAGCTATGCCAGTTCGCATTAATTTGATCGCTTTATCAAATCTAAAAATATTGATAAATCTGCGGAAATTCAGGCCTACATCCTCCTCAAACAATCTCTCCACAGAGCGATAAGACATACACAACTCATCGGCAATAAATTCAATGGAAACTGGTCCGTTTGTTTTTTTAAATATCTCGTCCAGAACAAGAAGTCTTTGCTCCTTTAAATGAACAGGTTTTAAAAGTCTTTGCAGGAAGAATTTATCAAGTATCTCCTTGCAAATGTTATGGTTGGTTGCATAATAGAGTTCCTCCTGCAGAAGTTTAGACCTTTCACCAAAAATGTCGGTCAGTTGAATCATTTTATTGGCAACAGCTTTCCCATTACAATAAAACAAACGATGAATTCCGGCAAATGTGAATGGGATGACAACCCATTTAATGTAGTCATCAAAAACTTTAGGTATAACGGTCACAACTTTATCGGGGATGAAAAGTCCAACCATGGCAGCAGAAAAGTACTCCTCTTGCCCATTGTAGTTCAGCAGTATTTTGCTGTTATTGAGATGTATAAACAGTTGAGAAGTCGCATTCTGCATGGCTATCATTCGACAGTTATGCAAATTTTCACGGGTATTTATCCGAAAATCATACTCCTTAATATACCTGCAGAGATATGGATGGGGTAAATAAGCGTTCAGGCGGGTTTGCTTAATAGAATCGGTGTAGTTATGTCCCATGGCAGCCTCCATTTCCTGGGTACTAAAACATGGCTCGTCAGTGTGAGCAGAGAAGATCTGCTATGCTGATTGAAATAAAACTCTTCAAATTTACTTATTATCACACTCCTGTTGAGTTTTTTATCTCTGATTAGCTGTTATTTATGCCTTTTAGTGTTTCTATGTTTAAGAATCAAAAAAGAAAAAAAATATTTATGACTCTCAATATAAGTCGTCCTACGAGTGCTTTATGAATAAGACAATTTACTTCCATATGCACTGCTCCCTCTTAATTACTCGTGGGACGACTCTCAGCGAAAAACTGTCTGTTTTATACAATCATACCCTGCCAATCACCAATATTTTTGTAGTCAATTTAAAAACCTTTTATTATGACTGCAGAAATTCAAATTCATCAACTCACCAAAAAATTCCCCAAAGGACCTCAGGCACTAAAGGGTGTTAACCTGGAGATCAGAAAGGGTGACCTTTTCACACTGCTGGGCCCCAATGGTGCCGGTAAAAGTACACTGGTTAAAATTGCCAGCACACTCCTGAAAAAGGATGGCGGGGAAATGACCATCGCGGGAATCGATCCCGAAGAAAACCCGGGCAGGGTACGCAGCTATATCGGTGTAGCCTCACAGGAAAATGATCTGGATCCATCAGAAACTTTAGAAAACCTGCTGCGTTTCCAGTGTCGCCTTTACGGACTGAGCAGGACAGAGACAACAAGCCGGTCGGAAGAGCTTATCGAATCTTTCGACCTGCAGGAGCACCGCAAAAAGAAATGCGAAAATTTATCAGGCGGCAACAAACGCCGTTTGCATTGTGCCCTGGCCCTGGTGCACAAACCCGGACTTCTGTTTCTGGATGAACCTACG
>JBEPXC010000270.1:0-5109 GCA_041642035.1 Sphingobacteriia bacterium | reverse complement strand
CGCAGAAAGTTTCTTTTTACAGAGACGACAGCCGTGTTCTCGAAGAGGTAACCGTTGTTGCCCCTTTTGAAACATCGGGAAATCTTTTGCTGGGTAAATCCTTTGGAGGAGAAAATTTACTTCATGGAAGCGTACATGAGCTAAGGATATGGAATCGTGAGATAAGCATGAGTGTGTTCTATCAAAACAGTATGAAATCACTCAAAGGAGACGAAATGGGGCTCATTGGCTATTGGCCTATGCATGAAGCCCGAGGACAGAAAGCCCTTGATCATTCACGTGCACAACATGCACAGCTTTATAATCTTGCATGGCAGGTGCTTCCTTTAAAATATTCCAGGCAGTTTAATGGAATAAATGATCATATTTTGATCAATACAGCTTCTTCTGTGATTATTATGCCGGAAACAGATTTTACCATAGAGTTCTGGTTTAAAGGTGAAGCTCAGGTTAATACCACCTTGTTCTCCAATGGCAAGGGCGATGGCACAGATCGGAATCCCAGTGTACGCAATGCTTTATCTGTAGGGTTTGATGAATTTGGCATGCTTACAGTGCTAAATAATGGTTCATCGGTTACTTCGCATACCGACCTGCTCGATAATGCCTGGCATCATGTTGGCATAGTAATGAATCGTCAGGCCAACCTGTCGCTGTATGTTGATAATCAGTTACAGGCCTATTCTCCTGCGTCTCATTTCTCTGGTATGGCTGGTTCTCAGATGGCCTTAGGAGCCAGAAGATACCAGGAAGGTGAAAACCAGGTAAGCGACAATTACTTTAAGGGGTATATAGATGAATTCAGAATCTGGAACCTGGCGCGTAAGCTCACCCAGATCGAGATGGAAAGCAATTCAAAACTCAAGGGCCACGAAATGGGTCTGGTGGCTTATTATCCTTTTGAGCATTATGAGGCTGAGATGGGGGTAATGTTGTTGAAACCAACCCTTGCTGATGGCTATATCCCACCCTTTGGGGGCTGGGTAAATGGCGGCATGGCTGTGGCTACAGGAGGTGACTTCAGCCGTGAAACACCAACCATTAAGGATGCACGACCGCTAGAAAATGTGCAGTTTTCATGGATTCCTTCCGAAGATCAAATCGTCATTAATGTGGAAGAAGCTCCGGAAGCCATTGAAAAAGTGGTACTTGAATTTACCGTCTCCAACGTGGAAGATGACAATGAAAACCGTATGGCAAGTCCTGTTACCTGGACAGCCTTTGTGAAGCAAAATACGGTTTTATGGGATCAGGATCGTATAAGCTTTGAAAAGGAGTTGTATGCTCCCATGACCTTCCAGGTGCGCATACTAAATGTTGGAGGAATAGATCAGAATTACCAGGTTTCGAATCTGCCGGCGTGGCTAAGCTGCAGTCAGATCAAGGGTAATCTTACACCCGATAGCTATTATACGCTTGAGTTTACAGTAAATGAGGCGCTGAACATCGGCAATTATGCCGTATCGCTTTACCTTACAGGAGATTTTGGCTATAATGAGAAACTCGATCTTTACCTGAAAGTATTTAAACCGGCACCCAACTGGACGGTAAATCCTGAACAATACAGATTTTCCTCAAGCATCACCGGTCAGTTGTATATTGATAATCTGCTCTCTTCCAACGAAGATAACCTTATAGCGGCCTTTAAGGATGGACAATGTCGCGGAGTAGCCCGTCTGGAATATGTGGAAGCCTACGATGCCTATATGGCCTTCCTGGATGTATACAGCAACCAGGAGTTGGGCGAAACCATCGATTTGCGGGTATGGGATGCTGCAAGGGGGCAAATCATTACCAAGGTATCGCCAACGATTGATTTTTCTGCCCATTCAAACCTTGGAACTCCTTCTGCTCCGCTGCCCATCTATGCACTAAGCTATTTTGAAGGCCGGATTGCCCTTAACAAGGGATGGAGCTGGATATCGTTTAACCTGGCATCGCCAGATCTCAATGACCTGTCGGTGTTGTTTAAAGATGTAACGCTGGGCAACAACAACCTGGTCAAGAGCCAGCATGCCTTCGATCAATATGCTGCACAATCTGATCAATGGATGGGAAATCTTTCCTCCAGTCAGGGCATGAGCAATCAGGGGATGTATATGGTGATGATCGACCAATCCGATACCCTGGTGTATGAAGGTCCAATGGCTAATGTTCAGGAGCCTCTTAATCTGGTGAAAGGCTGGAACTGGATAGGATATTCTCCTCAGATATCGATGGAAATTAATGAAGCATTCGCTTTTTTTCATCCCAACAAGAACGACCTGGTTAAGAACCAGTATCAGTTTTCTATTTTCGATGGCAACCTGGGCTGGATAGGCAGCCTTACCATGCTTCAGCCTGGCAGAGGTTATATGTATTTTGCCAGTGAGGCCGGTCAGCTGATTTATCCTTCTTCGGGTGTAATGTCTAAATCTTCTGATCAAATGCCGGCACATATGCCGTGGAGTCTGGAACAGGGATCAGGACCATCAACCATGAGCATTCTGGCGCAGATATGGGATCAGGATCAGCCCGCTAACAAACCCTACATGTTGGCTGCATTTGCCGAGGATGAATGTCGGGGCATTGCAACAGGCACCAGGATTGGTGATCGCATACTCTATTTCCTTTCAGCCGGAGAAGATCCCGGGCAGATGTCGCTGACCTTTAAATTGTACGATTCTGAAAAAGGGAGCATAATTCCAATAAAAGAAAGCCTGGCTTTTACCACTGATCAGATGGCCGGTAGTTTTGAAGAGCCACTAAAACTTAGCCCAATGGAAGCAGATGTCAGTCAGGAGGGAGTGAGCATTTTCCCCAATCCATTTGCTTCAGATCTTTATATTGTTTTTGATCAGGATCCTGGATATGATACCGAAGTAACCATCAGCGATGTAACCGGGAGGATCATATACCGATTCGATCCATCAGCGACGGCAGGCAAAATGCAGCTGAAGTGGAACGGACATAATGCCTGGGGATTGCCGGTAGGTCCGGGGATTTATCTTCTTACCATCAGGGGAAGCAACCTTATGCAAACCCATCAGATCATCAGGCATTAAAACAGAAATATCCTCAGGCGGAAGGTAGAAATTCTATTTATACTTCTTCCGCCTGATGAATTTCAATATTCTTTGAATACACAAAAGGCACTAACGCCGGAGCCTGCCACCCAAAGACTTTTGGATGTAAGGAATCCGGCAAAAATGGAAAACATATGAAAAATGAATTGTTACGAGTCGGTGTTATGGTGTTTATGGCCGCACTGGCAATGATGGTACCCATCAGGTCAAATGCACAGGCTCCTTCCTGGGCGATACAACCCCAGGCGTATGGCAACTCCATGACCTATACCGGGTTTATTATGATCGGGAATGAAATCCGGGGCCATGAAAACGATCTGGTGGCTGCCTTTTATAACGACGAAATACGGGGTATTGCAACACCTGTGTATTTTGAGGCTTCTGAGCAATGGATCTTTTTTATGACCCTATACAGCAATGTTAACAATCAGCAGATTTCTTTCAAATATTACAGCAGTAGCGAACATAAAACCTATGATCTGTATACCCGTATTCAATTCGGATCGGATGCCATCATGGGTTCAGCCTTTGATCCTGTTGCTACTTCCGATGAGGCCCTTACAGAAGCTGAATTTCTGAGTTTTTCCCTGCCCGGGCAGCAGCATGCCTCTATCTCAGAAGAACAGATCGTGGTTGTTATGCCAACAGAGGCTGCCCTGGGTGAGCTGATTCCGGTATTTACAGTATCACCGGGTGCGGTGGTAAAACTGGATGAAGAGGTGCTGCTGAGCGGTAAATCATCCTGCGATTTTTCCCTGCCGGTGGATCTTACCATCAGATCAGGCGATCAGTTGACTTCAAAAAATGTATTGGTGAAAATTTCCTTTGCTGAGTTTAGCCGACTGGAAGCATCAGGTGTAGTGTCACCCAACGGAGATGGCATCAACGATGTGTGGGTGGTAAGGGATGTGGATAAATATCATCAGAGCAGCTTTACCATCTTCGATTTCAGAGGGCAAAAGGTTTACGAATCCCTTGGATACGACAACAGCTGGGAGGGGGATTATAACAATGATGCACTTCCTACCGGGGCCTATTATTATATCATAAAAGCACCTGACGGAACTGTTCTTAAGGGGGTTATTTCTCTTGTGCATTAGGCTGTTTCTTGAATAGGATAAAAAACAAAACTATGATGAAAACAAAACACCTTTTCCTTACGATAATTCTGGCAGCCTGGTGCAGTGTGGTAACGGCACAGCTGGAGATTCCTATGATCGGTTTTAACCAGGTGCCGGTAGTATATAATCCTGCTCTTTCGGCTTCAGTCGATGGACTTGATTTTCATGGCTCCTACCAGAATTACTGGATGGGATTTGAAAATGCCCCTGAAGCCATTAATTTTAATATCTTCGGCAACATTGGTGAGAATATGGGAGTAAGCTTCAATTTGCATCGTACCAATATCCATATCTTCAATCAGACTCAGGTAGAAGGGGGTTATTCCTATCGCATCAGGCTTAGCAGCGAGTCTTTGCTTTCATTCGGATTGTCGCTGGGCTTAAGAAATATATCGGCACGGCAATCGGCTAATGTGATGGATCAATATGATCCTGTGCTCGACAGCGATCTGTTTCATCAGGCGCATTTCAGCACCGGTGCCGGAGTGGCCTATCAATGGAAGCAGCTCTCGGTGGGTGTTGCAGCCCCGCAGGTGTTTTTCCGTTCAGACTTTTACAACAAATATATGGTCATGGTGGGCTACGATTATTTGTATGGTAATAATTTTACATTCAAGCCTGTTTTGATGTATCGTAGGTTTAGTCCTGTGAAGAATGATTTCCAGGCCAGGCTTCAGGTCAACTACCAGAATCAGGTACATGTGGAAACCGGATTTGGCACGGATATATTTTTCCTGGTGGGAGTAGGCTTTACGATGAACAGGCTCAGGTTTGGATACACTTATGCTGCTTTACAACCTTCCTTCTCGGGTATATCGGGAGGCACCAACAGTGTTTATATGATCTACAACCTTCCCCGGGGAAAACAACCCGACCGGGTACGCTACAATATTCCACGGCAATAAATATCTGCTATAATGAGG
>JBEPXC010000269.1:0-5148 GCA_041642035.1 Sphingobacteriia bacterium | reverse complement strand
TGTACTTTTTCTTTTACATTATTGCTCACCAATGATGTTCCAAAGCCAAGTTTGGCAAAGTCAATCAAATGTCCGGCTACCTGAATAATATTTTCTGTTTCCTGCAAAGAAAGACCTTTGTCCATCATCATGCATACTCCCTTTGTTCTTGGTTTGTCTTCTCGTTGTGGTAAGTGGGGTAATCTCATTGTTTAGTTGCTGTATAAATTGATTAAAGTACTTATTTCTTTGTTCTCTATGAGTTCAGGATATTGCTCTAGCATGCCGTTATGTTTGTCAAAATCCATGGTGAGAGCTTCTTCCAAAAAGAAAGCACCGTCTTTGTTTCTTCCTCTGATGTATAAAAAAGCAGCCATTCTGTAGTAAAGGTTAGGACTGGGAGCAATTTGCTCAATACCTTTCATGATAATCTCTGATGCGCTCTCGTATTGTCCTTTTTCGGCTACTGCATCAGCAAAATCAATCCGGATGGATTCTTCCTCGGGGCTGCTTTCAATGGCTTTGTTATAGTATTTAGAGCCTTTATCAAGCATATCTTCCTGATAGTAAATGTCAGCCAGGATGCATAGGTATGCAGTATTCTGGGGATCCTGATCCAATCCTTTCAGAATATATTTTATTGCATTACGTGGATTGCCCAATTCATTCTCGCATACACCAAGTCCTATCCAGGCATCTGTTATTTCGGAATTGAGCTTAGAAGCTTTTTTATAGTATTTCCGTGCACTTTGAAAATCTTCCATTTTCTCGTAGCATTCACCGATATAATAGTGAATCATGGAATCGGCATCTTCTCCATCTTTGTCAAGCAGAGAATGATAAATGCCGATGGCTTCCTTGTATTTTCCCGCCAGGCTGTAGGCGTATCCGGAGTGAAACAGTGATGAGCTGTGCTCAGGTTCGATAGCAAGGGAAAATTCAAAAGACTCCAGGGCTTTCTCGTAAAGCTCAGCATTGATATAAGAGAGTCCCAGATTAAACCAGGCTTCAACTGAATAAGGATGCCGATCGATGAGTTTGCTGAAAAAGTCTATGCTTTCCTGATTTAATGACAACAGATCGAAGCAATAGGCAGCTTCGTACATGGCCAGATCATTATCGGGATTGAGCTCCAGGGCTTTTGACAAATATTCTAAGGTTTTGTCAAAATTGCCCATATTCTCATACTCGAAAGCAATGTTGCAATACACATAATCAGGCTCGTCGGATTCAACAACAGCTTTGTTGTATTCTTCTATTGCCTTCTCGTAGTTGTGCATTTGTGAATAAATAGCCCCTTTGGTTAGGAAAATCTCATGATTGGAAGGCTCAAGAATTTCTACTACCGACAACAATTCCAGGGCGTGGTTCTCTTTATTAACCGAGGCCAGCAATTGTGCCCGCTTAAGCATGAGGGAGATGGAAGAGGGATGGACAAGACAGGCGTATTCTGCTATTTTGAGAGATACTTTGTAGTTGGATTCAAATACATAGTAATCAATGATTTCTTCAAAATCCTGAACATCAAAATATACAGACTGTTTTTGACTGGTAAGCTCATTGAATTTTTGAACTTGCCAGGGAATATTATCAATGTTTTCCAGGGGAGTGTTCATTTAAAGTATATTAATTTGAGTGTCAATTAGTAAGATGTTTTTTATTCTGCATTTATAAGCTCATTTTTTACATCAAAAGCATTTGACATCTTCTTCAGATGCAAAGTTAACAAAAAGAAGTGACACAACTTTTTCTTTCTACTACCCTTATATAAATGTATGAATAATTGTGTAACATATCCTGTTGTTGATTCGCTTTTTTTCAACAGCTTTTTAACAATTATTGGGCTGGGGTAAATCTTAGCTTCACAAATTTTGAGCCTGAAAAACAATTAATAATGATAATTTTGCAAAAAAAATCAAAAGCGTATAAAAAATGTTTGATAATTTAAGCGATCGCCTGGATAGGGCATTTAAACTGCTCAAAGGACAGGGCCATATTACCGAAATCAACGTAGCTGAAACCCTCAAGGATGTGCGTAAGGCATTGTTGGATGCGGATGTCAGTTTCAAAATAGCCAAGAGTTTTACCGAAACCATTAAGGAGAAAGCGTTGGGGCAAAATGTGCTCACGGCTGTTTCTCCCGGACAACTTATGGTGAAAATTGTTCATCAGGAGCTTACGGCTCTTATGGGTGAAACACAAAGCGATATCAACCTCAAGGGAAGTCCAGCTGTAATACTTATAGCCGGCTTGCAGGGTAGTGGTAAAACCACTTTCTCTGCCAAGCTGGCCAATTACCTCAAGAACAAACGAAGCAAGAAAGTTTTGTTGGTGGCCTGCGACGTATACCGGCCTGCTGCCATAGAACAGCTTAAAGTGCTGGGTGAACAGATATCTGTCGAAGTCTTTACCGATGAAGGGTCTAAAGATCCCGTGGGTATAGCCCGTAAAGCGCTTAACCATGCCAAGACTATGGGGCATGCTGCGGTAATCGTTGATACCGCAGGCCGTCTTGCCATCGATGAGCAAATGATGAACGAAATTGCTGCCCTCAAGAGTAGTCTCAATCCTCATGAAACGCTCTTTGTGGTGGATGCCATGACCGGGCAGGATGCCGTAAACACAGCTAAAACCTTTAACGACCGCCTTAACTTTGATGGGGTGGTGCTCACTAAGCTTGATGGTGATACCCGTGGTGGTGCTGCCCTGAGTATTCGTTCCGTGGTTGAAAAACCCATTAAGTTTGTCGGTGTTGGCGAAAAAATGGATGCTCTGGATCTTTTCTATCCTAAAAGAATGGCCGACAGGATTTTGGGAATGGGTGATATTGTTTCCCTCGTGGAAAAAGCACAGGAACAATTCGACCAGGATGAGGCCCTTAAGCTACAGAAGAAAATTGCCAAAAACCAATTCAACTTCGATGATTTTCTTAAGCAGTTGCAACAAATAAAGAAAATGGGTAATGTGAAAGACCTTATGGGCATGATACCCGGCATGGGAAAGGCCCTTAAGGATATTGACCTTGAGGATGACGCTTTCAGCAGCATCGAGGCCATCATCTATTCTATGACACCCCATGAAAGACAAACTCCCGCCGTACTCAATGGCAGTCGTAGAAAAAGAATTGCTATGGGCAGTGGAACAGACATACAGGAAGTAAACCGCCTGATCAAGCAATTTGATGATACACGCAAAATGATGAAGATGATGGCCGGGGGTGGAGGTAAATTCATGAATATGATGAAGGGAATGCCCGGAATGCGTAAATAAAACTTTGCTCACTTATCATACAAAACTTTTACACCCCATGACGAAATTAATCGATGGAAAGAAAATTGCTCAGGCCATAAAAGAGGAAATCGCCCAACAGGTAAAAACAATAAAAGACAAAGAAGAACGGCCTCCCCACCTGGCCGCTGTGCTTGTGGGGAATGATCCTGCCAGCGAAACATACGTTGCCAGCAAAGGAAGAGCATGTACCGAAGTGGGGTTTGATTCTTCAACCTACAAACTCGAAGCGGATGTAACGGAAAAAGAACTGCTCCAAACGATTGATTTTCTGAATAATGATCCCGAAGTGGATGGTTTTATTGTCCAACTGCCACTTCCCGATCATATTGATGAACAAAAAATTATACAGGCCATAAGTCCACGCAAAGATGTCGACGGGTTTCATCCTGAAAATGTAGGCCGTATGACCATTGGCATGCCCGCCTATGTATCTGCAACACCTAATGGCATTATGGAGATGTTTAAAAGGTCAGGAATAGAAACCACGGGTAAGAAGTGTGTGATATTGGGCCGTAGCAATATTGTAGGCCGCCCTATGAGCATCCTTATGTCAGGTACCGGTGAGCCCGGTAATGCCACCGTGACAGTTTGTCATAGCAAAACCCGTAATCTTAAACAAATAACGGCTCAGGCTGACATTCTCATTGTTGCTATTGGAAAGCCAGAGTATGTTACTGCCGATATGGTTAAAGACGGTGCTGTGGTCATCGACGTAGGTATCCACCGTGTGGAATCAACCTCCACGAAATCGGGGTATAAACTTATTGGCGACATAAAGTACGACGAAGTAGCTCCGAAAGCTTCTTTTATTACTCCTGTCCCGGGTGGAGTTGGACCCATGACTATCGTGTCTCTTTTGATGAATACCCTCAAGGCTTATCGTAACGAAATTTATTCCTGATCTTGACCATTTGTAAATTATCGAATCTTAGCCCCCAACAACAGCAATCACTCGATCAGGGTCAGTTGCTTCCCGTGATGGAAATGTTTTATTCCATACAGGGAGAGGGGTATAATACCGGCAAGGCGGCCTTCTTTATCCGCATAGGAGGATGTGATGTTGGGTGCCACTGGTGCGATGTAAAAGAGGCCTGGGATGCTTCAGTGCATCCTCTTACTACCGTAGAACAAATAGTAGAAAATGTAAGGCAATATCCTGCCCAAGCTGTGGTCATTACTGGCGGCGAACCCTTGATGTATAATCTGGATTACCTGTGCCGTATGCTTAAGCAGCACAACATTAGCATATTTCTTGAAACATCAGGAAGCTATCCTCTCAGTGGCAGCTTTGACTGGATTTGTGTTTCTCCTAAATTGCAGCTTACCCCCCGGCGCGATATGCTTCAGCTAGCCGATGAGCTTAAGATGATTGTATACGATGAAAAGGATTTTGAATGGGCAGAGAAGAATGTTTCCTATGTTAAGCAAAAGTGTATGCTTTACCTCCAGCCCGAATGGAGCAGATACCAAAAAATGCTGCCCCAAATTGTAGCGTATATACTCCACAACCCCCGCTGGATGTTTTCGCTGCAATCGCATAAATTCATGAACATTCCCTGAAACAACCCTTCTCCCATATCCTCAGTCAAATCTTTTAGGTATTTCTTGCATCCTACATCAGAAAAATGATTAGGTTTGTAAACAGATTATAACCAGTTGAGCAAAAGAGTTTAAGGCAAGGCTGGGTTACCCATTAACCTTGAAACACCCTATGAATAAAACCATCAAATCTTTTTCCTTATCCCTGGTACTGTTTTTTTTATGTCTTGCATCGGGTGTTATGGCTCAGCGACAAAATGAACTATCTACCAAAAACAACAGAGCGATCCGGGCTTTCGAGAATGCCATCCAAAAATACAATTATCAGGATATCAAATC
>JBEPXC010000268.1:0-5207 GCA_041642035.1 Sphingobacteriia bacterium | reverse complement strand
AACAAGGCCATCCAGTATTTTAACCTTCAGGATGGAATAGAACAATACAATGACATTTATAAGCAGATCAATCCTGTATTGGTCTAAACCTTTGTTGTTGGTTTTCGGAAAAAATCTTTCTGGTTCTTTATTCCTTTACACCAGACGACCTCAATATTAATCTATCAGTTGATAGAGAGATTGTATTTGCGCATTTTGGAATAGAGCGTAGTACGGCTGATGCCCAGGCGGCGGCTTACCTGAGAAACATTCCCATCCAGTCGCTGGAAGCATTCCTTGATGGTCTGTTTTTCCATCTCCTCCAGGGTCATTTCTATCTCATGATCAGGTCTTTGGGAAGTGTTTTGCGACTGCTCGTAATACAGTTGCAGTGTTTTTGCGTCGTTGGGTTTACTACCGGCAGGGTTGATGATGTCGAAGCTGCTGGTGCCGTTGAAGTTAACGATATTTTCGACATAGTTTTCCAGTTCTCTGACGTTTCCCGGCCAGTCGTATTTCATGATCTGATCGAACAGTTGTTGCGAAATGGCAGGCAGAGGTTTGTTGAGCTTTTGGGCTTTCATTTTCAGGAAATAATCGAACAGGGCTTTTTTATCTTTTCCTCTTTCTCTAAGCGGAGGGATAAACAGCGGGATAACACTGAGCCTGTAAAAGAGGTCTTCGCGGAAGGTTCCTTTTTTGAGCTCTTCGATGAGATTCTTTTTGGTTGCCGCAATCACCCGTACATCAACGGGAATGTTTTTTGATCCACCAATGCGGGTAACGTATCCCTCCTGCAAAACCCGCAAAAGGTTTACCTGCATATCGAGGGGCATTTCTCCTATTTCATCCAGGAAAATGGTACCACCGTTGGCTAATTCAAATTTGCCGGCATGTCCTCCTTTTTTAGACCCTGTAAAGGCGCCTTCCTCAAAACCGAATAGCTCACTCTCGATGAGATCTTTGGGCAGGGCGCCACAATTGACGGCAATGAAAACGGAGTTTCTCCGTGGACTGGCATTGTGAATGCTCTGAGCGATAAGTTCTTTTCCTGTACCGCTTTCACCCATTAAAAGAACCGTAGAGGTAGATCCCGAGATTTTCTCTGCATGCTGTATGACCTGGCTGAATTCGCGACTGTTGCCTATGATGTCTTCAAAGGTATAATGTGCTCTCATCCCGGTATATTTATTGACCAGGTTGTAGATTTTTTGCATGCCTTTGATAACCAAAACCATTCCAATGATCTGCCCCTGGGCATCCATGATGGGGTAAGCGCTCAGGTCGTATTTTTCTTTACTTCCGTTAAGAGAAAAGGTAGTTTCCATATCCATATAGGTTTCTCCTCTTTTAAAGCGAAGGATGATTTCGCGCCATTGGGGGAGTAATTTGTCAACGGGATGGTTAATAATCTTCTCTTTTTTGAGGTTGAGCATGCTCAGGGCCCAGTTGTTTATGGTTTTGATGTTTCCACAGATGTCGAGTGCCATAATGCCTGCAGAGACCGACTCGACGATAGATTTCATATAAGAGAAGGCTTCGTTGAGTTTTTCCTGAGCCTGCTCGGCCATGATTTGATTCTCGATGGCTCTAACCGCTGCCACCACCAGCCCCAGGGTATGGGGGTGCACCAGGTGGCTTTCGCCGGTAAGATTCAGGGTGCCGATGATTTCGCCCCTGCTGTTATGTATAGGTGCCGCAGAACAGGTCCAGCGATGATAGGCGGAGATGAAATGCTCGGCAGCGGTGACCTGGATAGGCTGGTTTTCGCTAATGGCAGTACCCATGGCGTTGGTGCCAATGTTCTTCTCATGCATATACGCCCCTACCACCATATTGAGACGTTCGGACTCGGCTATGATACCCTTATCGCCCAGAGCACGCAGTATGCAACCTTCCCTGTCGGTCAGCAGGATAAAAAAGCCTGAATTGGTTACCGATTGATAGATGATTTCCATAAAGGGAGTGGCCAATTTAAGCAGGTAATCATAGCTGGCCAGGTGTGTGTCCACCTCATTACCGGTAAGTATTTTGCTGGGGAAAACCTGCTCTTTATTTACACCGTATTCCTCGCATCTTTTGTGCGATTTCTTGATGATTTCTCTTTGGGTATTAACTTTGTCTGTCATGATGGTTGATTGTTTTAATTGAACCTCACTCAGCATTTTCTGTCTTCTATAAATATTTAACTGCGGATGCTTTAAAATTTATCCATACTTGCTTTCCTTTGGTAAGATTGAGCTTTTCCAGTGAATTCTTGCTTACCATGACCGAGAAGTCTTCCTGTGCATTCACGATCAGCTCGACCCCGTGGTGGAAAAAGTGGATGTCTTTTATGATGCCCGGATATTGATTTAAGGCACTTGTTTCGAGTTTGTTTTCCGACACCAGGATATCTTCACCGGGAATCATCACATGTACCTCCTGCTTAAGGGGAGTCTGTATGAGTTGTATGCATGCCCCTGCAGGACTGGTCCCCTTATAAATGTCGTTATGGGGATCGATGTTGTCGAAATGACACAGGAAGATATTTTTTATGCCACTGAAGCGGGCCACGAATTCCGATACGGGGTTTCTAAATACTTCCTCAGGTAATCCCCATTGCAACAATTCACCCTTTTCTATAATGGCAATTTTCTTGCTTAGGATGGCCACTTCGGTATGATCGTGGGTGACGTGGATGATGGTTTTGCCGCTTTCATTGATCTCTTTGAGCAGATCTCTTAATTCCTGTTTTAGTTGCACATCCAGGCTGGCCAGGGGTTCATCGAGAAGCAATATGTGGGGGTTTGAAGCCAGTGCTCTGGCCAGGGCTACCCGCTGGGCTTCTCCACCCGAAAGGGTTGCCGGGTGTCGCTTTAGCAGATGCGACACCCGGGTTTGGCTGGCAAGCCGCTCTACGGTCTCCTCAATGTATCTCTTGGTATACCCTTTGCCCCGCAGCGGATAAGCAATGTTTTTGTATACATTCATGTGTGGAAAAAGGGCCATATCCTGATACACCAGGCTAAAGGGGCGCTGCTGGATGCTCATGGCCGAAATGTTTTGGCCATGCAGGAAAATTTCTCCCTGTTGTGGCTTTACCAGCCCTGCCAGCACTTCCAGTAGTACTGTTTTGCCGGCACCCGAAAGGCCCAGCACGGTCAGGTAGTCTCCCTCATTCACTTGCAGGGAGATGTTATTCAGGCTGAAATCGCCCAGAGTGGCCGTGATATTTTTAATTTCTAACATGATAGCTGCGCTGTGTTAGGATCCGCATGGTGATAAAGATGGCCAGACAGATGATGATGAAAATGGCTGCCACGGGGCGAGCCCAGTCCAGACCAAAGGATGCAAAGCGTTCCCAGATAAGTACGGGTGTCACCATAGGATGATAGGCTATGATGATTATAGCACCAAACTCACTCAGGCCACGCGCCCACATCATCACCAGTCCTGAGAGCACTCCTCTTTTGGCCAGGGGCAATGAAATGGTAAAGAATACCCGCAGGGGAGAAGCGCCCAGGTTTAGTGCTGCTTTTTCAAGTTTCGATGGAACTGCTGCAAAGCCTTCGCGTGCGGCATTGATGGCAAAGGGAAGACTTACAAATGCCATGGCCACCACTATGCCTGCAACACCTCCCACGAAATTGATCCCCACCTGTTCGCCTGCCTGGCCCATCAAAGATCCTCTGGAGAAGACTCCCAGCAAAGCTATACCTGCTGCTGAATGTGGAATAACTACCGGCAGGTCGATGATGCCATTGATAAATCCCTTGAAAGGGAAATCTTTGCGGGCCAACAACCATGCAAGCGGTATGGAGAGAAATCCGAATAAGATGGTTGCCCCCATTGAAGCCAGCAGGGTGAGCCCAATGCTGGAAGTTACTTCTTCATCTCCAAGGGTGCGAAGATAATCGTTGGGGCTGGTTCTAATCAGCATTCCCACAAGAGGGGCTGCGATAAACAAAATGATCAGACCGCCAAAAAACATCACCATCAGTTTGCTGCGCCAGTCGTTTAGCATGGGTTTAATTTTGAAAGATAATGAATGAATGCCTTTGTTGAGAAATGATCATCACAAAATGGAGGAAACACATCAAGGGGTGATGTGATGTATCATGGTGCTGATGCAATTCCCTCATGCTTATAAATTTAGAATGTTTCTAAATAGAAATGTAACCTATATTTCACTGAAATTGCTTGAAAAAGGTGTTCAACTATTTAACACTGTACAGATGTTGAACACAAATATAAGAAGAAACTGTTCAGGTTTGAAACAATTTACCAAAATATTTTTATTTTAAAAAGGCCCCCTGTGGCCTAATAGGCATATTAACAAGTGATTATGAAGAATGGACTATGGATTGATTACACCCTGATAAGTGAAATTTTTATTAACCAAAATACATAAACCATGCACGGTTACAGAGGAAAAATACTAAGAGTAAATCTTAATGACCTGAGCTATAAGCTTGAGAAATTAGACCATGCTGAAGCCTTAAAGTATATTGGCGGCAGAGGCTTAGGCTCCAAAATTATGTTTGAGGAGGTAGATCCCACTATTGATGCATTTGATCAAGCCAACAAGGTGATTATTGCCGCAGGGCCCATGACCGGTACGCCTACCCCGGCTGGCGGTCGTTATATGGTGGTAACCAAATCCCCTCTTACCGGTACCATAGCCAGTTCCAACTCCGGTGGATACTGGGGCGCAGAGATGAAATTTGCCGGCTACGATGTCATCATCCTGGAAGGAAAAGCTGCCAAACCTACCAGCATCCATATCGAAGATGATAAGATTGAATTTCGTGATGCATCACACCTATGGGGCAAAACCACCATCGAAACCACCAATGAACTGATGAAAACGGCTCCTGAAAAAGCCAAGGTGCTTTGCATCGGGCCTGCAGGAGAGAACTTATCGAAGATCGCAGCGGTAATGAATGATCTCAACCGTGCCGCGGGACGCTCAGGAGTAGGTGCCGTGGTTGGCAGCAAAAATCTGAAAGCCATCGTTATTAAAGGCAGCAGCAAGCCTTCTGTGGCCGAAGCCGACCTGCTGAAGGAAGTGGTTAAAAGAGGCCGATCGCAAATTAAGGAGAATGGTGTAACGGGTGCCGGTTTACCGACCTACGGAACCAATGTGCTTGTGAATATTGTCAACGAGTCGGGGGTGTTTCCTACCAATAACTTCCAGGAGTCTCAGTTTGAGCATGCCGAAGAGGTAAGTGGAGAAACCATGGCCG
>JBEPXC010000267.1:0-5230 GCA_041642035.1 Sphingobacteriia bacterium | reverse complement strand
TTCGTTTTTTTTAAAAGCTCTTCTTTTACTTCAAGCTCCAGGGCTTGGTTGGATATAATTTTACGAAGCCGTTCATTCTCTTTCTCAAGAGCTTTAACTGCAGGATCTACCTTGTGATAGCGGGGTGATAATCCTATCCCGCCTCCATTCTTTCAACACTGCAAATCATTAGACAAATGTAGCCAAAAATAATATAAAACCAATTAGTCAGTATTGTAATCTCATCAACTGGAATTTAAAAAGAAATGGGTAATGACTGGTGGTAATGTGAGCTTCCAGCTTCGAACTTCCAGCTCTTCGATTGACAACTTCCTGCCTCCTGCTTCCAGCTTCCACTCTCGGGCTTCCAGCTCCGCCAAACGCTCCCAACGCTCACCCCCATTCCGGAAACTGAGTAGTATTCAAATCCAGGGTGGCTATGGTTTGCATGTCGGAGGCATCGAGCTCAAAATCAAAAATATCAAGATTTTCAATCATGTGTACCTTTTGTGATGAACGGGGAATGGCAACAATCCCTCGCTGGTAAAGCCATCTTAAACTTACCTGGGCATTGCTCTTACCATATTTTTCGCCTATAGCCGTCAGGGTCTCGTTTTCAAAAATTTTGTTTCTGCCGGCAGCAAAAGGAGACCATGCTTCCATCTGTATATTATTTTTCTTCAGGAAATCATAAGCAATGGGCTGCTGGAAGAAAACGTGGGTCTCAATCTGGTTGACCGCAGGTTTTACCGTAGCATATTCCATTAAGGCATCTATCTGAGTAGGATCAAAATTGCTCACCCCAATGGCTTTTATCCTGCCTTCTTTATAAAGCTCTTCCATGGCTAACCACGTACCTTTCACATCACCCCTGGGCCGGTGAATCAGGTACAGATCAAGATAATCCAGCCCCAGTTTGGCAACAGATGTTTCAAAGGCTTTTTTCGTGCTCTCGTAACCTGAATCGTCAACCCAGAGTTTCGAAGTTACAAACAACTCTTCCCTTGGAATGCCACTTTGCTTTATCCCTTCACCTACAAATTCTTCGTTACGGTAAATATGGGCGGTATCAAGAAGACGGTAACCCACCGATAGGGCATCAGATACACTCCGCACACAAACATCCCCATGCAGGGTATTGGTGCCAAAACCAAGCATGGGCATGGGCAGCCCATTGTTGAGCAGTACGTTTGGAACCGATGATTTGGTATGTGCAGGGCTCAAAGCCCCAAACAGTTTGGTCCCGCCAAACCCCACAAACAGGCTTGCCGCAGCATAGCTGGCACTTCTTTTAATAAACTCCCGCCGAATGATTCCGTGGTTGTTATTATCCATGATATATTATTTTTCGTTCATAAAAAAACAGGAAAGTAAAAATACACAAAATCAACACATCAGTCACTCAATAGCAACGCCAAATTGTCCCATCCCGTCCCCAATATCCCACCAGCTAACCAGCCAGCGTGGCCGATTAACTAATACAAATAACGAAACCTATTATTTATTGCGGTACCCAAACCGAAACAGAACCCCCGGGACAACGAAACTCTCCCCATCCATCCTTGTTGGTCGTTATGGTGCCTTCTATATGGTTGGTGATATCAACATAGGTTGTTGCAGGCGAGCCTGTTTCCATGTACTTGATGCCTTCATCTGCGTTGCTGATCAAAACAGCCATGCCTCGCTTTTCTCCTTTTTTACCCATTCGGGTCCAGCCAATACAGTTTGGATGATCAAAATAATCGTACTGGTCGCAGTGGGCATATTCTTTCCGTACATATAAGAAATGGTCTATTAACCATTGATGAGAATCCATCCAAATCTCATGCTCATTGCCATCTTTGCCTTTATCTTTATAATGTGCCCCATAGTAATCCGCTGCAAAAACACAGGGATATCCATCTCTTCTTAAAAGGATCATGGCATAAGCCAGGGGTGCGAACCAGGCCTCAACGACCGATTCGAGCGATTGCAGGGGCTGGGTATCATGATTGCTGACAAGGGTTACGGCATGGGTGGGATGAGTCTTAACCAGGGTACCGTCAAAGATGGTCTGCAGGTTAAAGTCTTTACCCTCTTTGCTGGCGCGGGCAAAATTGTAATGCAGAGCCACGTCAAAAAGCATCATGCTCCCGTCGGTAACGTTGATAAAGTGTTCAAGGGCCTTGCTCTCGCCCGACCAGTACTCGCCTACGGCAAAAAGATTTTGTCCACTATGTTCGCGAACATGGTTCAGCCAGTCCAGGAAAAACCCTGATTTCACATGTTTGGCGGCATCAAAACGAAAACCATCAACGCCCGTTGTTTCCAAAAACCATTCACCCCAATAAAACAGTTCTTTTTGTACATCGGGATTGTTCATGTCAAGATCGCATCCCATCAGGTAATCGAAATTTCCTTTGTCCAGGTCAACACTTTCATCAAATGCTTTCCCCTCAAACAGGTATACGGCATCGGTTTTTTCTTCCAGCGCGTTATAATCGGCAGCATTAAAATGCCACCAATGCCAATGGAGTTTGGAATATTTATCTTTTCGTCCCGGGAAATTAAAATGTGTCCACGCCCTGATTTGTTGCAATTCCGCTATAGCTTCCTGTCTGTTTTGAGGATTGAATGGGGTGGCTTTAAACTCTTCCAGTTCATCAGCACCCAGCTTATGATTAAAAACAACATCGGCATATACCTCTAGACCTGCTTGCTGTGCGGCTTTTATGCCCGCAAGAAACTCGTCACGTGTTCCGTAGCGGGTGCGAACAGATCCTTTCTGGTCGAACTCCCCCAGGTCAAAAAGATCATAGACCCCATACCCGGCATCATATCCTCCCGATGCACCTTTATAGGCCGGGGGCAGCCAAACAGCTGTTATTCCGGCTTCAGCCAGCGATTTGGCATTTTCGGCTAATTGTTTCCACAAACTACCATCGGCAGGGGTATACCAGTGGAAGTACTGCATCATTGCTCCATTATAGGTCGACATATGGGTATGTTTAAGGTTTTGTTAGGCTATCGTTTGTGTTTAACGAGCTAAACTGTATTCGGGGCGGAGCATGTAAACAACCAATCCTATTGTATTGTTTAGTTATGCAATGCACTTTGGCTTCCCCGGTTCAGACCTCTTCCCCTATAGTCTCCTTCTTTTTACATGCAGCTTAAATCAATAAATCACAATTGATTTAGTTACTCTTATTACAACCAGTATGGCAAAAGTTCCCGAAACGGTAAAATATCTTACCGCTTTCACATATAATTCATTATCCTACTGCATTTCCACAAAAAAATAGTAACCTCGTCGCTACATACAGACTCACATTTCTGTATGTAATTATAAATTTTACATGGCTTATTAATCTTTTATTTTTATAAAATCCCAGGCTCTGTAAGGAGACCAGTCTGGTTCGTCAAACCAAAGATGAAGCCCTTTTATATTGTTATTCTCATCTCGTTTGAAAAATATCTGGCCAACCATTTCGACAATTTCCAGTGTATCTGTTTTTGAAGGAATTAAACCCCATTTTAATCCACCCCCTTCAAAGCTGAATAATGTAGAATCGGATTTTATTTGAACTTCCAATCCATTCATTTCATAAGTACCCGTGTATTCTTTTATTTGACTCTTTTGTAATTGTTTAGGCTCTATTATTCTTGGCTTTTCATTTGGCCAATTTAATGCATCTGCTACTGACCTTACAATTTCAGACCAAAGGACCCACCCATTGGTTCCGTTAGTCATGATTACAACAGCCTGTCCACGTTCTGGAAAGGCCATAAAATGGCTATGCCAACCTATTGTTGCCCCACCATGACTAAATCTAAAATCTTTTCCTTCTCCCATTACTTTGAAACCCAATCCATAATCCCAAAAAACGGCTTGCATCATTGATGATAGTGTCAGTGAGTCTAGTATTATAGATTCTTTGTTATTATAGGCTTTCATCAATTCTATTAACAACAAACCTAAATCAGAAGGAGTTGTCCAAAGTCCTCCGGCTGCTGACTCAACATGTATTGGAGCATGATGGGGAATGTAATCATTGTCAGTGTGTCCATAGGCAGCATTTTCTATACGAGTTGAATCTAGGGGTGCATAATAACTGCTTGTCATATCCAAAGGGTGAAAAACATTTTCATACATGATGGTTGGAAAATCTTTTCCTACAACATCTTCCATGATTTTTTGCATTATCTGATATCCTCCGCCTGAATAAATAAATCTGGTGGCTGGGGCTGCAATAATTCGAACTGCTGGTGAGTTGGCAGGAGATTTACCTTCGATAATTTGGTATACCGTTGGTAAGTTTTCTTCTGTGAAATATCCTTGAAAACCTCCAACACTTAGCCCTGCAGAATGAGAAAGAATCTGTCTTATGGTTATAGGTCCTTCATAGTCTTCATAAGGTAATTGCCATCCCGTAGATAATTGATTTATATCTATATCAATATTTAGCTCATCTTTATATGACAGTGTCATTGCACCTACTGCTGCTACAGGTTTGCTCACTGAAGCTGCTTGAAACAATGTATTAGAGTTTACAGGAACAGTATCGCCCTTTTTTTTAAGCCCGAAAGCACCGGAATAGGATATTTTCATATTATCAATAACAACTAAAGATACTGCAGGAACATCCCAATGTCTCATGCGATCTTCAATGTTATAGGTTACCTCCTCATTCGGCAGATAGACAGCTGGTCTTAAACCATTAAGAATATCTGCCTCAATATCTGTACTTATTTTTGATTCTTTACAGCTGCATGAAAAGATAAGTAAAACAATTAATACGGTAAAGGTTTCCCTGTTTTCCATCCTATAATTATTTTATTTTATACTTATTTATGGCATATATTCATTCTCTATAGGCATAACATGCGATTGTGGGTACATCTCCTATCAAGTTACACCAAAGTTACAACAGGACAGCTGGTCTTGCAGACCACTTTAATTACTACATGTTGGGGGAGTTCTAATTATCACTACCCGATTGTATCACCCTAAACAAAGAGGTTGATCCTTCCTGTATAAGTTTAATCATGTAGATACCTTCAGGGTAATCAAACTCTATTTTGTATCTTCCCGAACTGTGCACACTCAGCTCATCTAGCATAACACCTGAAACCGTTAAAACTTGTATTAATGCTTCACCGGAATTCAGGTTTTCTACTTGAATGAAAACTTGATTGTCCGCTACAGGATTAGGATATACTGAAATATTTGGTGCCCCATTTTCTTCGATGTTGACAGGCACAGATGAAATGT